>CAZRMK010000007.1:0-22112 GCA_964601165.1 uncultured Piscirickettsiaceae bacterium
CAGCCTTTAATTCATCCTTGTTACTATACGTTATAACTTTGATGGTCTTATCTTTAATAGTTACATTAACTCGTTCTACCATCCCATTCGTTTTAGGCGTGTAAGGCGCAGTTAATCGATGCTCTATTTTATTTTCGGCACACGCTTCGTCAAACTGGTGATTGCCACTCGCCTGATTCTTTTTACTGGTAAATCTGTCGGTAAATTCGGCTCCATTATCCGTCAATACATGGCTGATATAAAAAGGAAAGTAGCTCTTGCATTCATCTAAAAAACTCACTGCGTTAGTGGCCGTTTTATTTTCATAGACTTTGAAATACAGTAAACGAGTCGCTCGGTCAATTGCCACAAACAGATAATATTTAACGCCATCCAGTTTAGGCAGGTACGTTACATCGACATGTAAATATCCAGGTTCGTATTCTTTGAATTGCTTGGCTTTCTCTTTCTTTTATTCAGGGACTCTGTTGATGCCAAAAGCCACCAATGTTCTATAAACATTACTTCTATTTGCTCTAGGTATCGCGGACAACACACTATCAACCAAGTCATCTAGCTCCACCCAAGTGAGTGTTCGAACTACTCGAATAATTTCTTTCTCCAAGCCTGTTAAAGAGCACTTAATAGTGTGTGGTCGCGAACTTTTATCTACTGAATACGCTCTATTTTTCCATTTTGAAACGGTCTTTTCATTGATTTCAAAAGCGTTTTGACAATTCAATATTTGTGAGAGTAGACTGTTGTATAATTTCTCTTGAATGTGAATTAATTTTTGCATTCGTGTGATAGCCTTGGGGCATATTAATTCCTTTGTAATGAAAGTTTTTAATATGTTATCAGGGCTGTCCTTTTTTTATTTTTTAAAATCAGGTATAACGTGGTGAAACTATACAATTAGTCACTGTTTTATTAAACGGTTTACCCAAACAGTCATCGCTTCATTAGCGATAGGGTTAGGAGCTTCCATAAAATTTATAATAAATTTATCTGCAAGTTCTGTTACGCCAATAGAACGAGGTCTAACCGCTAGGGGTTCTGGTCTGGGTAGCTGAAGACCAAAGCATAAAATAATGTTTTGTGCATCCAGAATATCTGGGTTGATTTCACCATTAATACTTTTCGTGTGAGAAAAGTGGTCAAACTTTGCAATATTGACTGCTTTAGGATGAGCCTCTACCTCAGCATAAAGAAAATCTAAAATATCAGGGACTGAATCAAATTTAGATTCTGATTTGGCAATTTCTAGGGTAAAAATGGGATATTTTTCTTTAAAAATAGATTTTTTCATATGATTTATGATTCCTAATCAAGAAAGTGGGAGGATTTGATTTTTACATAAATAATGCAAGTCCTTGCAACTATATGCACAATCACTTTTAGGATTTAAGTTTTAGGTTGAAAATTTAGCGATATTTTCTTAAATACCACCACTCAAATCCTCGTTTGGCAAAATGCATTAAACGGCAAGGGGGGAGCATAGTGGTTCCTGAATCGGTACGTTTAACAAAAATGCCATGGCTTAAGGTGTCAATAATACAAATTAATTCATGCTTAAAGGTTTTAAATTCTGTTGAATTATTAAGTTCTTCGATTAAGTTATGAGCGGCAGACTTAGCCTGCAGATCCGCGGCATGCGCTTGTTTCGGCTGCCATTCAGGTCCAGGAAAGCTTCCCGCGTCGCCAGCGACATAAGTTTTTTCTAAACCTTCAACCTGACAGAATTTATTGGCTTTAATTAAGCCTCCATCGGAGAGCGGAATATCAGACTCGATAGTCCATTCTGGTCCAGACATCCCTGGCATGAATAAAATTAAATCAGCATCAAATTCAGTCTCTTCTGTTTTAACTTTATTGGCTTCAAAAGCTATAATTTTATGACCTAAATGGGTCTCAACCCCACGTTTTTTTAACATTTTAAGAATAGCATCAGGGGCTTTTTCTCCTAAACGCATTCCAGGCTTTTCTGCGGGGTTAAAGAATATGATTTTAAAATTGTTACGACGCCCTTGTCTGCGTAACAGAGTATCTATGCCAAATAAAAATTCAAACATAGGCCCACCACGCATGGCAGAAGGTTCTTCTGGATTGCCGCTAAATCCTATGGCAATGGTTCCTTTTGACATGGCATCTAAGCGCTCTTTAATTTTATTAGCCGCCACAATACCTTCACAAGGGGTTATGGCATGCTCAATACCTGGAAGTGTTTTAATAAAACGTCCTCCCGTGGCAATAATCAGACCATCATTTTGATATTCTCCTTGATCGGTAATAACCTTGCGACCATTTTGAGTAATATTTTGTACCCTTGCTTGAATGAATTGCACATTTTGACGGTTAAAAAAATTATGTAAGTTAATTTTTAAATCATCATCTTTACGCAAACCTGATGGAATCCAAATCAGGCTAGGTAAGTAAATAATCTCTTTAGAGGGAGCAATCACCGTAATTGTGGCTTGAGGAGATTTTTTTCTAATGTCTTGAATGGCAGTTAAAGCGGCAAACCCAGTGCCTAAAATGGTAATATTCATTTGGTTGAAACCTTCTGCGTTTTATTAAATTTTCGAGTAGAATTATTATTAGTTTATTCTAATACAATTAAGTGTTTTAGTACGAGATATTTGGGTTAAAAGGAAATTTTATATATGAGTCTTCAAAAAGATATAGAAAGCGTTAGTTTTGAAAAGCATAATAAAATAATGAAAAGACGTAAAGCCTTTATAGATAGAGAAATTGCACAGGCAAGTGCTTCTCGTGGAATTATTGTCGTCAACACGGGAGATGGTAAAGGAAAAAGTAGCTCTGCATTTGGCATGGTAGCCAGAGCGATGGGACATGGTATGAAGGTGGTTGTGATTCAATTTATAAAGGGAGCCATGCCGACAGGAGAAGAACAATTTTACGCTCGTTTTCCAAGTGAAATTATTTTTAAAGCGATGGGAGAAGGATTTACTTGGGATACTCAAGACAAGTCGCGTGATATTGAGATTTGTCAAATAGCTTGGCAGGAATCTAAACGGTATTTAACTGATGAGTCTGTTGATTTAGTGGTTTTAGACGAGCTTAATATTGCTTTGAGTTATCAGTATTTAGATTGGCAAGCTATTGAGCAAGATATTATAAATCGTCCAGAGCATCAACATGTAGTGATTACTGGTAGAGGCGCTCCTACAGAACTAATTGCTATCGCAGATACAGTGACAGAAATGCAAGAGATTAAACACGCCTTTAACTCTGGAATTAAGGCTCAAAAAGGTATTGAATTGTAAGGATTTATCACGTATGATTTATAAAATATAGGGGATTTGATGTATGAAAAAAAATTTATTAGTTTTTATTATAGCTTTAACCTTTTCAGTAGCTGCGAATGCTTCTTTAGTTGAAGCTTGGCAAGGCATGAAAGAAGAAGCCGCTAATGTGTGGGAAGAAAGTAAAGTAATTGCCACAGAAGCTTCTGAAACGGCTAAAGAAATTTATTTAGATGCTAAAGAGGCTTCGGCAGAAAAAATTAAAAAGGGTGCTGAAATATTAGGCTTTGAGCCAATTGAACCAGCTGAACCAATTGATCCTGAAAATAATAAGAGGTCTTACTCAGTTGAAGAAATTTAAATTTTTGTTTAAATCTTTCGGGATTGTTCTTATAGCTACTTTTTTCATCACAGGCTTATCTGGTTGTGAAAAAATTTCAAATAGTGCCAAAAATATTCAATCTGATTGGATTGGAATAGATAGAAATGTAGAAATTTATTCTTGCATGACTGGAAAGTTAATTAAATCCTTCCAAGGTAGCGTGCGGTTAAATCCTGGAGATACTGTTGGTACCTCTTTGCTAATTGATGGCAAAAAGCTCCATACTAATTTATGTTTTATAATTTCAGAGATAGGGTTAAAGGAAAGAAATATTACTCATGAATAAAGTCTTGCTAAATAAAGTTCAACGGTTATCTTTACTGTCATTGCTGTTAGTTTTTGTGGCTGGTTGCTCTAGTGTTCAAGTGCAGCAAGTAAGTGATAAAAAGCACCAAGAAAAATATGTCTTAACTGCTTATTATGCAGAGCCAGTTAAAAATTTTGAAAGTCGTTCTTTAAGGTCTAATGCAAAAGAACTTTGCCCTCAAGGGTTTGATATTTTAAATAGCAATGCCAGTAAAGCTGGGAAACTAGCAATAAGTCATGCCAGTTGCGTGTCTTTAGGTAGCTGTGATTATAAGCTTGAATGGCATATTCAGTGTGCCGACAGACCCCAAGAGCCTTTTTCTTTATTCGGAAGATTTTAGGATAATCTATTTTGCATAATTATAAGTGGTATATGCACAGTTGCTTGCATGGTGTCTAGTAAAGAGGTCCTTTAATTTTGGTTAATTTTCTGTGGTTACTGCCGTTGGTTTTTCTAGCTTTATGGCAATACCCTCAAATAGAAATCTGGCCTGAAACTTGGTTAGACTTAGTTACTTATGCTCCCTATGCGATTGCTGGTTTAGGTATTCTCATTGCGTTTTGGTTAAATCGTCTTCAGCCTATTTTAATTTTATTGACAATAGTTCTGTTAAATGTGGGGGTGGATTATTTTTTTGACTCTAATCCCCTCGGTTTCACCGCTCAAATACTCTTTCCGGTTTTCTCTATTCTATTACCCCTTAATTTAGTCATGTGGTTGCTGTTCCCTGAACGAGGTGTGCATAATAAAATTTATGTAATAAGTTTGGTCAATTTGTTTTTGGTGCAAATATTATTTTTATTTTGGTATATTGAAAATGTTCCTTATAATTTGGTAGAAATCCTGTCACAGAAGGTTGTTTTTCAGGGACATATACTTGATTTATTGATTATTCCATTAGTGGCAAGTATTTTAGCTTGGTTGTTTTTAGTTATTAAAAATGCCGTAAGTGTACAAGTAAAAGTATTAGATACCACGGTTATTTTTGTATTACTATTAATGGTAATCGGGCTAAATGATTTTGAAACTTCTGGGGCTTTAGCTTGGATGTCTGCCATTTCAGCTTTGATGATTGTTTTGTCTGCTATCTTTGGCTCCTATCAGGCTGCAAACGATCCTGCAAAAGCAAAAGTAGCAGCAAAAGCAAAAAGGATTAAACAGTGAAAAATACAGTCAAACGAGTCGAAGAAACTAGCCAAATTGAAATTGAATTCAAACTTTGTTTTTTAGATGGCACCTTAATAGAAGGTACTGAAGAAGGTGAAGTTTTTGCCCTGCAAATAGGCGATGGGCAGATTTTAAACAAATTAGATGAGCTGTTAATTGGTCTAGAAGAAGGGACTCGTGCAAAGTTTAATCTTATGCCTGAACAGGCTTTTGGAAAGCCTGATCCCAACAATTTTCAAGAAATTCCTAGAGCAGAATTTTCTAAAGAGTTAGAACTAGAAGTGGGTTATGTTATTGGATTTAACACCCCAACGGGCGATGAGATTCCTGGGACAGTTTTTAAGATTGCAGAAGATGTTATTACGATTGATTTTAACCACCCTTTAGTAGATAAACCCATCGTTTTTGAAGCGAAAATAATTACTATTTTAAGTTAATAAGTGCTATTAATTAGACCTAAGTCCTGCAATCACTTGCAGGATTTGGCTTGAATAATTATATGTTTTCTAAGTTTTTATGTTCTTCTGAGCAATAGATTTTGCCTTTATTTATTACCGCTTCTTTTTCTGGTAAATGAACTTGGCAGAAAACGCATTGCACCATTTTTTCCGCCCCTTGTTGTTTAAGATTGGCTTTGGATTTTTGTTGATTTTGAATTTCTTGAATTTTTTGAATACCAAGGCGAAGCACTAAAAATAGCAAGACTATCAGTAATAAAAATATAATCGCTCTCATTAAAGTCCTTTATGGATTAGGGTAGAATATAACATATCATTATTTTAACAAAAACTATAAGAGACCTTTGTATAATTAAACCACAATTTATGAAACGCCTAAAATAGCACCTTTTTAACCCAAAAACTCGTCAAATAGCTAGCTACTCTCCTCTTTTTTGAGTTAAAAATGCACTATTTTCTGCATTCCCTAAACCGCACTTTAATTATGTAAAGGTCTCTACTAAAACTTAAAGGGTTTTAATGAATCTTCACGAATATCAAGCTAAAGCTTTGTTTAAAGAAGCTGGCATTCCTGTTCCAGAAGGGCAGGTTATTACAGACATTTCTCAATTAGATAGTGCTCTGGAACTTATTAGTAGTCATGACTGTAATAATGAAGGCTGGGTGGTTAAAGCACAAATTCATGCCGGAGCAAGAGGTAAAGCAGGCGGGGTTAAGCTTGTTAAAGATTCAGCTGAAGCACATAAAGCCGTTGAGTCTATGTTGGGTAGTTTTTTAGCTACCATTCAAACCGCAGGTAAGGCCTTGCCTGTGCATTCTGTTTTAATTGAGCAAACACTAGATATTCAAAAAGAATTATATTTAAGCTTGTTAGTAGATCGTGAAACCCAACAATATTCTTTTGTTATTTCAGCCTCTGGCGGAATGGATATTGAAACTGTCGCAGAAGAAACTCCTGAAAAAATATTAAGCCTTGCCATTGATCCAGTAGTCGGGGTAATGCCTTATCAATGCCGTGAAGCAGGTTTTGCATTGGGTTTAAAGTCGGAAGCTTTTAAACAGTTAGGCTTGATAATGCAAAAGTTTTATCAACTCGCTTTAGCTAAAGATATTTCTCAGCTAGAAATAAACCCTTTAGTTTTAACTTATGATAATAAATTAATCGCCTTAGATGCTAAAGTTAATATTGATTCTAATGCCTTGTATAGACAGCCAGACCTAGTAGAAATGCGAGATTTTACCCAAGAAGATGAGCGTGAAGTGATAGCCTCAAAACACCAGTTAAACTATATAGCACTTGATGGCAATATTGGTTGCATGGTAAATGGTGCAGGTTTAGCAATGGCAACAATGGATTTAATTAAACTTTATGGCGGAGATCCTGCTAACTTTTTAGATGTGGGTGGCAGTGCTACCCCCGAACGAGTTGCGGAAGCATTTAAATTAATTTTATCTTCATCTGATATTAAATCTATTTTAGTCAATATTTTTGGCGGGATTGTGCGTTGTGATTTAATTGCTGAAGGTATTATTAAAGCAGTACAAGAAGTAGGGTTAACGCTTCCTGTTATAGTACGTTTAGAAGGTACTAATGCTGTACAAGGGCGTGAATTATTAGCGAATAGTGGTTTAAGTATTGTTACAGCTGAAGGTCTAACTGAGGCGGCAAAAAAAGTCGTTGCGGCAGCAGGGAGCAGGGAAATAGCATGAGCATTTTGATCAATAAAAATACTAAAGTCATTTGCCAAGGATTTACCGGCAAGCAAGGAACTTTTCATTCCGAGCAAGGTATTGCTTATGGAACCAAAATGGTAGGAGGAGTTACTCCGGGTAAAGGAGGCAAAACACACCTAGGTTTGCCGGTGTTTAACACAGTTAAAGAAGCGGTTGAACAGGAGGGGGCAGAGGCTTCGATGATTTATGTTCCTCCTGCTTTTGCTGCAGATTCTATTATTGAAGCTATTGCGGCGGGTATTAAAGTTATTACCTGTATTACCGAAGGTATTCCCGTGGTAGATATGATTAAAGTGAAAGCGGTGTTAGATAGGTCAGATTCTTTTTTAATAGGCCCTAATTGTCCAGGTTTAATTACCCCTGGAGATAAAGGAGAGGGTTGTAAAATTGGTATTATGCCTGGTCATATCCATCAAGTAGGTAAAATTGGCATAGTTTCTCGTTCTGGTACTTTAACCTATGAAGCGGTTCATCAAACCACTCAAGTGGGTTTAGGGCAATCTACCTGTGTTGGAATAGGAGGTGACCCGATTCATGGCATGAATTTTATTGATTGTTTAGCCCTGTTTGAGCAAGACCCTCAAACTGAAGGTATTATTATGGTAGGTGAGATTGGTGGTCAAGCAGAAGAAAATGCTGCTGAATATATTCAAAAATATATAACTAAACCAGTGGTTGCTTATATCGCTGGAGTAACTGCACCCGCTGGCAAACGTATGGGGCATGCAGGAGCAATAGTGTCGGGTGGTAAAGGCACTGCTGAGGCTAAATTTTCTGCCTTGAAAGCGGCAGGGGTAACAATTGTGCCTTCGCCAGCAGATTTAGGGATTGCCATTGCTAAAAGGATGAAATAAAATTAATATGTCAGAAAATATTACTGTTGTCATGGCTCAAATTGATACTATTGTTGGCGACATTCAAGGCAATGTTAAGCTGATAATAGACTCTGCAAAGCAAGCAACAATGCTTCATCAAGCAGATATAGTGGTGTTTCCTGAAATGACGATAACAGGCTATCCACCAGAAGATTTATTACTGCGTCCTGCCCTTTATCAACAAGTAAATGATGCTTTAACCCAAATTTGTCAAGCGATTGAAGATACAGTTCTAGTGATAGGTTATCCGATGCAAGATGGTATTGGCAACCGTTTTAATATGGCTGCTTGGGTTGAAGGAGGCAAAATTCAAGCCAGCTATATAAAACAAAACCTACCAAACTATAGCGTATTTGACGAAAAGCGTTATTTTTTACCGGGACACTTGCCTTGCGTGGTTGAATACAAGGGAGTAAAATTTGGCTTGTTGATTTGTGAAGATATTTGGAAGTTTACCCCCTCTGAGCAAGCCGTATCAGCTGGTGCAGATGTTATTTTGAATTTAAATTCTTCACCCTTTTTATCAGAAAAGCACCAAGATAGAATGAAAGTTGTGAAGCGTCGAGTCTCTGAAATTCATAAACCGATTATTTATGTAAATCAAGTGGGCGGGCAAGATGATTTAGTATTTGATGGCGGTTCTTTTGCGGTCTGTGCTGACGGTGAAATTCAAGTGCAAGCCCCAGAATTTAAGCAATCTCTCACCCCAGTTTCCATTTTAAAACAGTCTTCTTCTATTGCAATTATGCCGGGTAATATTGTCAAACTTTACGAAGATGAAGAACGTGTTTACCAAGCATTAATTCTAGGTGTTAAAGACTATGTGCAAAAAAACGGTTTTAAAGGCGCTTTGTTAGGACTGTCTGGAGGAATAGATTCTGCTTTAACTCTTGCAATAGCGGTAGATGCACTGGGAAAAGACAATGTTGAAGCTGTAATGATGCCTTTTAGATATACCGACAACATCAGTATTGAAGATGCAGAAAAACAAGCAACCACACAAGGAGTTCATTACCACTCTATTCCTATTGAAGATATTTATAGTAGTTTTGAAACCGCTTTATCTGCTAGGTTTGAAGACTATAAACAAGATGTAACCGAAGAAAATTTACAAGCCCGTATTCGCGGAACTCTCATAATGTCTATCTCCAATAAAACTGGTAAAGTTGTGTTAGCCACCAGCAATAAAAGTGAAGTAGCCGTAGGATATTCTACTTTATACGGCGATATGGTTGGCGGATTCTCACCACTTAAAGATGTACCTAAAACCTTAGTTTATCGCTTAGCAAACTATCGTAACAATCTGTCAAAAGTTATTCCAGAAAGAGTCATCACCAGAGCACCCTCAGCGGAGCTTCGTCCAGATCAAAAAGATCAAGACTCCCTGCCTGAATATGATGTTTTAGACAATATTATTAAGTATTATGTGCGGCTAGATAAAAGCCCTCAAGAGATTGTCACAGAATTTGGCTATGAAGAGCAAGAAGTACGACGAGTTATTCAAATGATTAATCGTAACGAATATAAACGTCGTCAAGCCGCACCGGGAATCAAAATCACCCCAAGAGCTTTCGGAAGAGACAGGCGTTATCCTATTACTAGTAAATATATAGAATGAAACCTAAATATTGCAAGTACTTGCACACATATATCACAAGCTCTTGATTCATATAGCGAATTTTAATTCTTCGGGAATATCAATAAGTATTCCTAATAAGTATTCCTCTCAAATTAAAATCATTCTATAAATCAACATCTTGCACTATATGTGCACAATCACTTGCAGTATTTAGGTTAAAATCCAAAACCTTTAAGAATAGATTCTTTTAGTTTTTCCTCTACTTTCTTTTTAGTTTCCGTAATGACTTCTTGTTTTTTCTGCTCTATTTCAGCTTTGGCTTTTTGTTCAAAAATAGATTTTAAATCTAATGATATATCTGGTTCTAGCCAAGAACCTGTGATTTTAACGGGGATGGTTAGCCCGCTTAGATCCTTCAGCTCTTGCCCGCCTTGCCCTTTAGCAGTGCCAACTATTTTGGTTTTCACAAGGTAGTCCAATGATTCTTTTGGTAGGTTAATTTGACCTAAACCTGAAATACGCATAAAAGGAGCTTGTATAACAAGATTTTTCGTATCAACAATGCCTTGTTTAATAACGAATTGACCAGTCATAGCGGTAAAGTCAGTTTGTAGTTTTGCGTCTGATTTAGGGAGTGTCTTACCGCTTATTTTAGCTCTAGCTTCACGAATAGATCTAGCTAAGTTAAAGCCTTTAATGGCTCCGTCCTTTAAGTTGAAGTTTGTGGTACCGTTTAAATTTTGTTTGAAGTGAGAAACGCGAGAACCTTCTGTGGTAATGCTAAGGTTAATGGCTCCTGTTCCTGTTAGTTGATCTTTTCCTGTGAAGGCAAGTAAAACTTCTCCAATGGGTACTTGTTTGGTAGCGGTTTTAAAAGTATATTTCGGGATTTGTCCTCTAACATCTAAACCTGCTTGAGCACGAATTTGAGTGCCAAAAATATCTACTTCAATAGGGTTGGCGTTAATTTTTCCTGCAGTGCCTTTAACGGTTAATAAAATGTTCTGAGGGTTTAAATTATCAAAAATAATGCTATTTGCGGTAAAAGTTCCATCTAAGGTAAGGCTGCGTAGTAATTCTGTTGGTAAAATAATCTCGACATCTTCAGGTGTTTGAACTGGTTTTTCAGTTTCTTTGAGGTCTTTCTTAGGTGATAAATAGCGATTTAAGTCGATTGTCGTTAAGGCTAAGTTATAAGCTATATTTGGACGATCAAACTGACTAACAGCAACATCGCCAGTTAATTTGCTATCATCGAGGTGAATGCTGAGATTATTAATATTAATCGCTTGAGTTTGGCTGTTGAATTTAATACCAAGAGAAGCTGTGAATTGGGTTAAAGTGGTATTGTCTGTCATTTCAGGCAATGCAATCTCTAATTGAGAAAGTAAATCTCTCAAATTTATTTGTGGAATAGCAATTTGTGCATTTATGAGTGGATTATCGATTATTTGCGTTGCTTTAACAGAACCTTGTGTTTGAATGCCTAAGGCTGTTAAAGAAAAGTTAGCTAATTCAGCCGTTTGTGCGGTTAAATTAATACTCGGCTGGTTTGTTACCTTAATTTGTGCCTGACCGTTAGGAAGAGACTGTCCTGTTAAATCGGTATGAATGGCAAGTTGACTGGCTTTAAAAGATTGTATGGATAAATCTCCCGCAATATCAGACAAGGTTAGCTCACCTTTAATGCTTTGCATTGGAAAGTTTTGCCCACCAACCACATCATAATTTAAGGTTAGTTTAGGAAAGTTTATTTGATTTTTATCTAAAGTTAAATCAATGGTAGGAATATTAAGTTCAGTAATCGCTTTATCAACGGGGATTCCTTTGCCTGTAGTGGTGGTTTTTAATATTAGATTACGAAGATTGTAGCTTCCATCTTGTTCTAATTTAGCTTCAAGGGTTAAATTAATAGCGGTTTGCAGTTCAGGATTAGCCACTTTTGTCTCAGCCTGCAATGCAATGTTAAAAAACTGTCCAAAAGTAACTGCATTGGTATTAAAATGATGAATAGTCAGTTTAATAGATTGTGCTGTTTGTTGATCCTGCCAGTTAATAATACCATTTTGAATATCCAGACCGTCAAAGTTAATAGCAGCTAGTTTTGCTAATGGATTTTTAGAGGCAGGAGAAGTTTTTGTTGCAGTTGGTTGCGTTATTGGGCTTGGTTTAATTAAATCGTCCCAATTAGTTGCCCCCTGAGTATTCCTCATTAGATTAAGGTTTAGACCGTATAGAATTAAAGCGTTAATTTCTAGTTCTTGACGCAAGAGAGGTAATATTTTAGCACCAATCTGAACATTAGAGATTTCTAAAAAAGGTTGGTCTCCAAACCCTTCGGCATTACTTAAACGGGTGTTGGATAAATTAATTCCTATATTTGGAAAGAAGGATAAACTCATGGATTCAATGTGTAAATCACGTCCAGTTTCTTTTTTAACGACCTGAGTGATTTCATCTCGGTAATTGTTAGGGTCAACAAAAGCGATAATAACGCCAATTACGACGGCACTCGCTAAAATGATTCCTAAAATGATTTTTAACAGCAAAGAAACAATTTTCATACTAAATTCCATTTTTAATTTTTTTGCGAGTACACTGTCATTAATAGCCTAATCCAAATATAGAAACGCAAAGTAGTGTGTAAGCTATTGGTTTTACAGGAAAGTAAAAAACATTAATCGCACCCATCGGTTCGACGGCTATTTTTTCTTTTCCTGTAGAATCAATATGTTATGCAATATTCGTGTTTCTATATTTGGACTAGGGTAATATTGTAGTGACTATAATATAATGATACAAGTGTAGCCTTGTCCAATATGAAATGAGCCTGAAGAATTTGCCTATTTCCAACATAAAATGAGCCTAAAGCAAAATATTCTGTTGGTAGTGTAAAGTTTGTTCTGTAAATTCAGATTTGTAATTTTTAGTGAATCTTGATCAAATTCATTTGAAAAAAGAGCAAGTCTGAAGTAATTAAAAAATTAAGGAGAAAATGAAAGAAAATGGGGACGTTACCCTTTTTTATTTTACTTTTTTATAGGCACAACGGATGCGATGCAGCAGAAAATGGGGGCGTTACCCTTTTTTACTTTTTTATAGGCACAACGGATGCGATGCAGTGCAAAATGTGCAGAAAAGGGTAACGTCCCCATTTAAAGTCCTTTAAGTCTGTTGCAAAAAAACAACATAATAAAATCCTGTGGTTTTTTTGGTAATAAAAGTTGCGCTACTTTTCAAAACTCAATATAGTAAGCACCAAGTTCACAGGATGAACAATTTATTTTTTTACCAACGAGCTTTTTTAAAAGCTTATAACAAAATAGGGAACTATTAAAATGAAAAAGAAAATTATTGCTCTAGCAATCGCTTCTGTTATTGCCGCTCCGGTAGCAATGGCTGGTGCTCCAACTGTTTACGGACAAATTAATGCTAATGTAGAGTCTATTGATGCTAAAAACGCAGCAGGAGTTGATCAAAACCTTGGTACGCAAGTTAATGATAGATCATCTCGTATTGGTATTAAAGGTTCGCAAGACTTAGGTAACGGACTAAAAGCCATCTATAAGTTAGAGTTTGGTGTTGATGTTGACGGTGCTGGAACTTTCTCTGACCGTAACCAATATGTTGGTTTAGCAGGTAATTTTGGTACGGTTTTAATAGGTACTCATGATACACCAACAAACATGTCAGATCCTGGTTTTGGCTTTGGCGGTAATGGTGGCTTAAGACATACCTCGTTAACTTCACAATCAAGCCTGAGAGGTGGAGAGATTCGTGCCAATAATGTAATTGCTTATATCTCACCATCATTTGGTGGCGTAACTATTGCGGTAGCAGCAGTTCCTTCAGAGGGAGATGAAATAAATGATGCTGGTGTTCACCAAGAAAGTGGCTTGTTTGATACTACTTCTATGGCGATCATGTACGGTTCTAAGAAGCAAGGTCTATATTTAGCGGCCGCTTTTGATAGCTATGGACAGCAAAATTATACTATTCATAATGGTACAACAGCAAATGCTAGTGCAGACTATCTGCGTTTATCTGCTCAGTATACGCTTGATAGTTTGACAGTAACGGGTATGTTTGCTCAAACTAGTGTTGACGTAGCAAATGCTCCGGCAATAAACCTAGACACTTCTACTTTTGTAATTGGTGCAGCTTATACCGTAGGCAACCTAACACCTAGATTTAAGTACTCTATTTCTTCATGGGATGATGCAGTAAATGCCGCTGGTGTCATGGGAACTGGTGCTCTAGATGATAAAACTATGTTTGGTTTAGGTCTTGACTTTGCTCTAGGCAAAAACACTAAAACCTATGTTGAGTATGTTTCAATTGACGGTGCTAACTGGGGTGATAAAGACTCAGAAAGAAATACCTTCTCTGTTGGTCTAGTTCACAAGTTTTAATTTAAACTTAGATTGATGTTAGTTTAAGCCAATCTAGTATTAAATTACCAACGCTAAAACCCCAACTCCTAGAGTTGGGGTTTTTTTATGCCCCTCTTTAAAAGGGGACGCTACCCTTTTTTATTATATTATTAGAGAATTATTTTGTATTGTTGTTATTAAAATCGCTTCAATTTATTTAAAATTGATATAAACTGTATAACTATAGGTGAGTAGGTTAAAAGTTATGGGTTTAATGGTTTCAGAGGGTTACGATGCTTTTATTAAGGCTGGTGCATCAGAATAAAAGTCGCGTGCCGTCGCAAAAGCAGTGGCAGATTTTGATGACAGGTTTAATAAAATTGATTCAGAGTTAAAGTTACATCGTGTGCTTTTAACTTTAGTTCTAGGAGGAATCGAGGCATTAATTTTAAAAACTTTTTTTGGTTGAGGTTTATGTGGTGAAAAAAAATTCCCAGTCTGGTTTTATTATGATGATAATGTTGGTCATTTTGGTGGTTGGTGCTGGGGTGTATTTTTCTACTTTTACCGAGCATAAACTCTTTCAGCACCAGTCGCAAGAAGAAAAGCGAGCCTTTGCTGATTTAAATAAAATTAAAGATAACTTGTTATTATATGCAGTTCTGCATCCTGAGTTTTATGCTACTAATGGAGCTGGAGTGTATCGTAGGGCAGGTGAAGTTCCCGGTCCAGGATATTTTCCTTGCCCTGATAATGATGGTAGAGATGCTGGTGATGTTCCAGATGGTAGGATGGCAGGCTCTTGCAGAGACCCTGCAACTGATGGCTTTGTGCATGGTTTTTTAGCACCTTCTATTAAGCTTAGAAATGTTTTTTTTACCCCAACGGGTCAGGCTAAACAATATTATTTTGTGATGCTGGAACAGCTGGCTTACCAGAACCTAGATTATCTTAATCGTCGTTTTACTCCCCTTAATTCTACTTTTTCGCCACCTAACTTGTTATCTCTTAATGGCAGGCAAAACTACGTAGCTCTAATTTTTGCACCAGGCAAAGCACAGTCTTTTCCTGGCATGACTCAAGACCAATCTTTGCACGGGGTAGAAAACTTTTTGGACTATAGGCTTGATAGTGCGGGAAACCGCATTGATGGTAATGTACAGTTAGCTGGTGGCTTAAACACCGAGTTTTTTAGCAAAGCTATTCGTAACAAAGGCATTAACGATTTAGTGGTAGGTATTACTTTAGGTGAATGGCAAAGAGCTATTAAGCAAAGAGTTGATAATCAAAGAAATCTTTTCTGTACTAATTACATAACCATGGGAACTGGTGCCACCGCTGTTACTGTCATTACTCCGATTAATCCGCACTGGTTTAATGAATATCATGCCACCAACAATCCTTTAGGGGGAAGTTGGAGGGGGATAGTATGTCCATAATAAAGATTAAGCAACGTGGCTTTACCCTTATTGAAATAGCCTTAGCTATTTTATTAATTGGACTGCTGATTGGGGGTTCTTTAACTTTAACTGGTGCGTTTCGTGATATGGATAAACAGCAGCAGGTAGAAGCTCAAATGTTAGAAATATCTACAGCAATGGAAATGTATTTGTTGGTAAATAGTTATCTTCCCTGCCCTGATGTTACAGGAGATGGTAGGGGAGATAGGCATGCTAACGGAATTAATTGTCAGAATGATTTTGGTTATTTACCCCATATAAATTTAGCAGTAGATGCAACTGATGTATGGGGTAATCCTTTTGCCTATAAGGTTAATGAAAGGGTTGATGTAACTGCCACTAGTTATATCACAGATATTTGCGAATCCGCCAGTGTATTTGGTAAAACAGGCGTGCTAACCAAACCTAATACCTTTGCCTTCTGCCCTGCGTCAGCTACTTACTTTTGTGATAATCCTCTTTGTACCGCTGATTGTGGCGTAATGTGTGAATTTAATAGAGACCCAAGGCAGTCTGCTACACCACCTTATTTTCATTTTGCAACTCAGCCCACAGCTACAAAAGCGTATAATAATTTAAGCATGAATCTACCAGATCCAAAGAAAAACCTAATTTTATTTTCTACTGAAGATTTAAACGGTGATGGTCATAAAGATGTAATAGCTAATAGCATTGTCGCCATGGCAATTTCTTACGGCAAAAACGGGGCTAGAGCTTGGAATAATTGTGCTATCGCCGCAGATTTAACCGCCGTAGAGGTTGAAAACTGTGACGGAAATAGAGTGTTTGAAAAAACTTTGCAAGGCGAGCGGTTAAACTTTTTTAGTTGGATAACATTAAACGAAGCAAAGCAAGTGATGATTAAACGAGGAGGATTCTCAGAATGAACAGAAATATAAAAACTAGGATAAAAACTAAGATAAAAACCAAGCAACAAGGCTTTTCATTGGTTGAACTAGCTATTGTGCTGGTTATTATTGGTTTGTTAGCAGCTGGCTCTATTGCTCTGGTTAGCGGTCAAAGAGAAGCGGTTTTGTATAATGATTCACAGAATGCTACCAATCAAGTAAAGCAAGCACTTTTGTCTTTTGTTAAGGTAAATAGGTATTTGCCTTGTCCAGATACAAATACAGCAGGTACGGCAGGGTTTGGTTCAGAAAATAGAGCTGCTACGGGAGCATGTTTAGCCACCGAAGGCACGGTGCCATTTTTAGATTTAGGCTTGCGTTTGGTAGATGCTAAAGATGGCTTTAATGGTATGATTTTGTACGCCGTTAATCAAAATGTTACTAATTTAACCGCTATGCAGGATCCAAATAATTCAGCAAGCTATTTTTGTAATGTAGCTTGCGATACGGCAGCTACTACGCCGACGGGACTGCCTAGATATACTCTAACAACTCCACCTCGATCAAGCGATCTAGGAGATGGAAATTATAATATTTGTTCTTCTACAGAAACAGCGAATTGTTCAGCAGCTTCAGACAAAGAAGCAAAAGGTCTTTCGGTAGTGTTGGTAGCTTTTAATCAAAGAATTCACCTTCCTTGTGCTTCCCGCTCTATCTTTGAGAGAGAAAATTGTGATGCAGATAACTTGTTTTGGAATGCTAGATTTAGCAACCAAGAAGGAGTTGAGTTTGATGATTTTTTAACTGGAATATCGGGTTATGAGATTAAGAAAGTAAGCAGTGAGTTATTAGCAAGACTTGTAACACCACCAGTAACACCACCAGTAACACCACCAGTAACACCACCAGTAACACCACCAACTCCAGTATTTGAAATAGCTACTATTCAAAATCCAAATCATACTTCTGTAGGTGATTTAAATGTTTCTATGCAGAGAGATTTAGGAGATGGTGATGATTCGGTTTTAATTGCTCCAGGAGTAGAAAGATGGAATACTGGTCGATTGAACCATCAGATAGATCTTGGTCATGGCAATAATCACTTGGAGATAAGCTCTCATTCTAATAATGATATAAGGGGTGGTAATGGCATAGATATGATTAAAATCAGAGGTAATCTTGGTGATAAAGTATCGTTAGGTGGTGGTAATGATCGTATAGAAATATATGGGCATGCTAATAATAAAATTACTACTGGAACAGGCAATGATACGGTCTATGTACATGGTAACGTCGGTGACGCGATTAATCTCGGACGTGGAGATGATTTTCTAAAAATAGATGGTAAAGAAATTAACAGCAGGGTCGATGGAGGTCGTGGGCATGATGTTTTGTATATTAACTTTACGCCAGCTCAATGGAGCAGTCATTGGATGCGCCAAAATGTAAGAGGGTTTGAAAGAATTTATTGTCAAAATGTCTTGTGCTTTCCTGTAAATTAAACAAAAAAATGCAATCTAAAAAACTAGCTGTTTTGGTGATAGATGATGATATATCCATTAGAAGCATGCTTGGCTTGGTATTGGAGCAGGCGGGTTATTCTGTTGTTCTAGTGGCTTCATCGCAAGCAGCTATATCAAGTTTACAAACCGCTAGTTTTCAAGTAATTATCTTAGACATGGGCATGCCACCCAATGAGCATAATGCTACAGAAGGCATTAAGGTTTTAGATTTTATTTGCCAAAATCAAGTAAGTTCTAAGGTGATTGTGCTAACAGGTCAAAATGCTGAAGAGACTTCTTACTTAGCAATTCGTCACGGTGCTTTCGATTTTCTTGCTAAACCAGTTGATACAGTAAGCATTTTACAAGCCACTCAAAGAGCTTGCCTTTTTTGGGAGCAATCTAAACGCTTAAAAGAACAAGAAGGAATTCAAAATATCGCGCTTAGTTTATCTATTGCAAAAGGAATGAAAGCCGCTAGAAATTCAGCCGAAGAAAAATTGTTAAAACAGATTTTAAAAGATACCAATTTTAATATTCATGAAGTAGCAAGGCGTTTAAATCTAAAGCGAGAAAACGTATATTATTTAATGAATAAATATGGCATAACAAGAAAATATTCAGAACTTAGGTGAATAGGGTAATACTTGGATTTATTTAATTTTTTACCGACTATATTGTTAGTTTTAGGAATAGTATTGCTAGTTTTGGCTATTTTTTTACGCTATGAAACCAAGAATTTACAAAAAGCTATCTCTTCTCTATATGAACTTAATCAAGCAGTTAAGCAAGATACCCTTGAATTTATAGATCAAAGTTGGGTTATACTGCACAGTTTTAAATTTAAGGGAATGTTTGGCGAAGTTAATTGGTTTGGCGAAGTTAAAGAAATAAAGTTTGGCGTGGTTGCAAATAAAAGTCTAGTTATTAATATTCAAGAAGAAAATATAAAAGTTAAATTACATATTTATTTTCCCAACAAAAAACCTCAAGAATTTTACTCTTTATTAGAGCTAATTGTTGAAACTTATACAATTTTATTAAAATCTAATATTTATAACAAGCGTAATGAATTAATGCTTTCGCAACAACGCCTAGAAAATTTTCAACTTTTCATGCAACATGATATAAAAAATGTTGCTCAATTTATTTCGTTATTAGAATCACAGGTAATTTTAGCAAAGTCTGTTAAAGACAAAGTAAAGCTTTGTGAGCATTTAAATATTCTGTTACCTAGCATGTCTAAACGAGCTAAAAAAATATCACAGCCAATGATATTACAATCGCAAAAATTTACAGATAAGCAAACTATTCAACTCCACCAAGAAATTGCGTTAATTGCCCAAATTGCAGGAGTAAAGTTTGAAGTTAAAGGTAAGGCTAAAATTAAGCGGTCTAAAATGCTTGTACAACAAGTATTCGAAAATTTATTAGAAAATTTTAGCAATCACTTGCCTAGTCATTCCAAGGTAAATATTGTAATAACTTTATCTGAGAGTAAAGCTATAGTTACTTTAGCAGTAACGAATCAAAAAATCCCCTTTATTCCACCAGAAAGAGCCTTTGAACCCTTTTGGACTACTAGCCAAAGTGGCATGGGTTTAGGGTTGTTTATTGTTAGAGAATTATTAAAAACAATTGGTGGAGATATTAAGCTGGTACAAGAAAAAGACGCTTTTGGATTTATGGTTTGGTTGTAATTTGATTTGTTGATTTATGTCTCCAGTTATGTGTGCAATATTGGAATTTCTACTTGCGGATTAGGGAAGATTGCTTTTAGATTAAAGTAATTGTATTATATATTTTACATTAACTGTGTTTTTAATGATTATGTATAGTTTTTTATACAATTATAAGGATGTCCATGGAGTTTTATGAACTTGGGGAATATATTGTTAGGTTAAGAAGGGATAAAAAAACCTCTCAACAGTCACTTGCTAACGCTATTGGTGTGTCAAGGGCTACAATAAATGCTCTTGAAAAAGGTCGTTCTGGTGATATTGGTATTAAAAAAGTTATTAAAATTCTTGCTTATTTTAATTGTGAGATTACTATTAAATCTTGCTCACCCTTCCCTGCTTTTGAAGAATTACAGAATGAACAGTTATGACTAATAATAAGCTAGCTATTTTTGTAGAAAATATCTTAGCGGGTAACTTAGAACAAGAAAATTCTGAATTTATATTTACTTACAATTCAAATGCTGAAAAGAATAGTTTTATTTCTTTAACCATGCCTGTTCGGGCTAAAAGTTTTTCTAGCTTTAAATTACTCCCTATTTTTGAAATGAATTTACCTGAAGGCTATTTGCTATCAATTATTAAGCGGCACTTTTCTAAAATGGTGGGTGGTGATGATTTTGCTATTTTACAGCTTATGGCTAATTCAGTTAATGGTAGAGTTCATTATAAAGATAATGCTTCTTTAAAAAATCAAGAGCCTTTATCTTTAGATGATTTAGTCAAGTCAGAAACCAAGAATTTATTTGTAGAGCTGATAAAAAAATTTGCTTTACAATCGCCTTTAAGCGGGGTTCAGCCTAAAGTATTGGCACAAGTAAAAAATAAGGCAACTTTAGCTCTAGACGAATATATAGTGAAAGCTTGGGGAGATGATTATCCTGAGCTGGCATTAAATGAATTTTTGTGTATGACAGCGGTTCAAAAAGCAGGTATTTGTGTGCCAGAATTTTATTTATCTAAAGATGAAAAATTATTTATTATGAAACGCTTTGATCTTGTCACAGGTAAAGAGCCTTTTGGCTTTGAAGATTTTTGTGTTTTGCAAGCAAAACAACGGGATGATAAATACAAGGGAAGTTATGAACAACTTGCGAAAAGTCTCAAAACATTTGTCTCCCCTCATTTACAATATTCTAGCCTTAAACAGTATTTTAAAATGATTGTAATGAATAATTTGCTTGAGAATGGTGATGCTCATTTAAAGAATTTTGGGGTCTTATATGAAAATATAAATGAAATTCACCTTGCACCTGCTTATGATATTGTTTGCACTAGCGTTTATATTAAAAATGATACTCCTGCTTTAATGCTGGCAGGAAGTAGGCGTTGGCATAATAAAGAAAAGTTAATCGCTTTTGGTATCTCTGCTTGTTCTTTAACCAAAAAAGAAGCATTATCGTTATTCGATGAATGTTTGGCTGGAATGAAGGAACTGAACTTGCTTGTTAATGCTAGGCTTAAATTTGAAAAAGATGTTAATAAATGCTTGGTATTAGAAAGATTACAATATTTATCTAATGCCTTAATTTACGGGGATTAGGGAGCATAAGTATCATTGTAGATAATATCTTTAATTCTAGTTCATTGGTGCTGTAATTATTGTGATGCTTTATGGTCTGGTCTGTTGATTTATACCTATGTAGTTTTATAGAGATAATTTTCACAGAAGGCAAAAGGCAAAACCTGACCTACTATGGATTTTATTAGATGTAAAAAATATATACTCTTTTAAATTAAATTTAGAATGTATAAAATAGTGCCCAATAGTTCAATTAAGAGCTTAATTTTTAGGAGAAGAGTATGACTACTCAAAATCAAAAAGGTTTTACCCTAGTAGAAATTGCCATTGTATTGGTAATTATTGGTTTGTTGCTAGGTGGGGTGATGAAAGGGCAAGAGATTATTGAAAATGCTAAGTTTAAAAATGCAGCGAGTCAGACGAATGCTATTATAGCATCAGCTTTTGCCTATCAAGATCGTTACCGTAAATTACCAGGAGATGGTAGTGCTGTAGGTGTTACTCCTACTGCTGCTTCTAATGGACGAATTGAGGGTGATGAGTCCGCAGCTTTTTTTGTTAGATTAGTGGAGGAAGGGTTTCTTGCTAGTACTCCTACAAGTCCGTGGGGAAACACTCTTGTAGTAAGATGGGAGACACCAGTCTTTGCACCAGATACTAATGCAGTTTGTTTTGTTGGTCTGCCTGAGGGAGTAGCTATCGTATTAGATATTCAAAATGATGATGGTGATTTGACTACTGGCTCTGTTAGAGGTGCTCCTGGTACTGGTGTTGCAAGTAATGGTCGAGCATGCTTTGGTTTTTAGTCTGACTTAGCCGTAATAATAACCCGCTTAGGCGGGTTTTTTTAGGGAAAAGGGGACGCGGGAAAAGGGGACGCTACCCTTTTATTCTGGTTATGTTGTGTTATAATTCCGTCCA
>CAZRMK010000007.1:22212-31803 GCA_964601165.1 uncultured Piscirickettsiaceae bacterium
CGCGGGCATGAAGCGGTTAAAGTATTGGTTAATGCCATTACTTTTCGTTTGGGCGGAATTTTATTAGTTTTAACTGCTTTTGGGGTGTTTGGTTCTGGGTTGTGGATGATGGTATTTGCTCCTGGGTTTATAGATGATCCTGAAAAATTTGCCCTTGCTGCTGATATGCTGGCAATTACTTTTCCTTATTTACTGTTAATTTCTTTAGTTGCCTTTTCTTCGGCAATTATGAATACTTATAATCAATTTGCCGTGCCTGCTTTTACCCCAGTATTTTTAAATTTGTCATTAATTGCGGCAGCGATTTGGTTGTCGCCTTTGTTAGATATACCTATTATGGCTTTGGCGTGGGGAGTGTTAATTGCAGGGGTAATACAGTTATTATTTCATTTGCCATTTTTATGGCGTTTAGGTTTGTTGCCTACGCCTACCCGTAAATCAGATCCTGGTGTGGGGGAGGTTAAGCGCTTAATGATCCCAGCTTTATTTGGGGTGTCAGTAGCACAAATTAATTTATTGTTAGATACGGTGTTGGCATCTTTTTTAATTACTGGTTCGGTTTCTTGGTTGTATTATTCTGATCGTTTAATGGAGTTTCCGTTAGGAGTATTTGGGGTGGCTTTGGCAATTGTGGTTTTGCCGAGGCTGTCTAAAAAAGCTGCTAGAGAAGACTGGCAGGGTTTCAAAACAGATTTAGATTTTGCTTTAAAGTTGGTGTTTATTGTTGCCTTGCCTGCAACGCTTGGATTGTTATTATTGGCAGAGCCGTTAATTACTACGCTGTTTTATTATGGTGCTTTTACTGCTCACGATGTATATCAATCGGGATTAAGCTTAATGGCTTATTCACTGGGTTTGCTAGGCTTTATTTTAGTTAAAATATTAGCCCCTGCTTTTTATGCTCGAAAAGATATGAAAACTCCCGTTAAAATAGCGATTGTTGCTTTGGTGGCGAATATGGTTTTTAACTTACTGTTAGTTTGGCACTTTGCTCATACAGGTCTGGCATTGGCTACTTCTATTTCTGCCTTTATTAATGCGGGATTATTGGCGTACTTTTTAAGAAAAACTGGTTTTTTAGAGTTATCTGCTAATTGGAAACCTTTAGTGGTGCAAGGGCTGCTAGCAAATATTGTATTAGTGACGTTTATTTTATTGGTAGCTCCTGTTGATGCTAACTGGCTAGAGTTTAGTGGCTGGCAAAGACTAGGTTGGTTAATGTCTTTAGTGGCAGGAGCAATAGTGCTTTATTTTGCGACTCTTTTCTTGTTTGGTTTTAGACCTCGAACTTCACTAAGATAATATATACCTAAATCCTGCAAGTGCTTGCACATATATAGCACAAGCTCTTGATTCATATAGCGAATTTTAATTCTTCGGGAATATCAATAAGTATTCCACTCGAATTAAAATCACTCTATAAATCAATATCTTGCACTATATATGCACAATCACTTGCAGGATTTAGGTATAATCTATCCTTTCGCCTTATTGATAATAACTTTAGAAAATGCAACTCATTCGTGGACTCTATAACTTATCTTTTGTTGCCGACAAGTTGGCAAAGGGTTGCGTGTTAACCATTGGTAATTTTGATGGTATTCATCTTGGGCATCAGCAGGTTTTAAATAAAGTTCAAAGTTTAGCAAGATCTGCCAATTTACCAAGTGTGGTGTTGGTTTTTGAGCCTTCGCCGATAGAGTTTTTTAATCCTGATAAAGCTCCTGTGCGGTTGATGAACTTGAGAGAGAAATTATTAGGATTTCAAAAAACTGAAATTGATTATGTATTAGTTTGTAGGTTTAACCAAAAATTTTCACAATTAACGGCGGAAGATTTTGTACAGTCAATTTTGGTAACAGGGCTTAATGCAAAGCATTTAGTTGTGGGAGATGATTTTTGTTTTGGTAAAAATCGGCAAGGAAATTTTGCTTATTTGCAATCTTCAGGAATATCATTTGGGTTTAAAGTTAGTGATTTGCAGACCTTTCAGTTATCTCAGAAGCGAGTTAGTAGTACATTGGTGCGTGAAGCTTTACAACAGCCAGATTTGCAACTTGCTAAAAAGTTGTTGGGCAGCCCTTTTTTGTTTGATGGTAGGGTTATTCATGGCAAAAAAATAGGTAGAAAAATTGGTTTCAGAACTTTAAACCTTAACCCTAAACGAATCCAAATGCCAATTTCAGGAGTGTTTGCGGTGACAGTGAGAGGAATTGCCTCACAACCTTGGGCTGGAGTAGCCAATATTGGAGTTAGACCAACTGTAAACGGGATTCGCCCCTCAATAGAAGTACATTTATTTAATTGGAATAAAGATGTTTATGGCAAGCATGTGCAAATTGAATTACAAGCTTTTATTCGTCCAGAAATGAAGTTTGATGGCTTAGATGAACTCGTCCAACAAATTAAACAAGATGTTAAGATAGCACAACAAATATTAGGACTTGGGTAGAGATACCCTTTAGAGAAAAATTATGACAATAGATTATAAACCAACTTTAAATTTACCTGAAACTGCTTTTCCTATGAAAGGTAATTTGCCAAATCGTGAACCTAAACAAGTAGCCTTGTGGAAAACAGCTAACTTGTATCAAACTGTGCGTAAAGCTATGGAGGGTCGTCCTAAGTTTATTTTGCACGATGGCCCACCTTATGCCAATGGTAACATTCATATTGGGCATGCTGTGAATAAGGTGCTGAAGGATATGATCGTTAAGTCTAAGGGCTTGAGTGGGTTTGATGCTCCTTTTGTGCCTGGTTGGGACTGTCATGGTTTGCCGATTGAGCTTAATGTAGAAAAGAAAAAAGGTAAAGTTGGGCAAAAAATTAATGCTACCGATTTTCGCCAAGCTTGTCGTGATTATGCTCAAAAGCAAGTTAATGGACAAATGGCAGATTTTCAACGTCTAGGAATTGTCGCCGATTGGGAAAACCCTTATTTAACCAAAGATTATCAGTTTGAGGCCAATGAAATTAGAGCCTTAGCTAAAATCATCAAAAATGGTCATTTATTAAAGGGGACTAAGCCAGTTTATTGGTCTGTAGGTGGTCATTCTGCTTTAGCAGAGGCTGAAGTGGAGTATGAAAATAAGCGTTCTTTAGCGGTTGATGTGCGGTTTAAGGTTTTAGATGAAGCGGCTTTTTTTAAACGCTGTCATCATGTAGAAAATCATCTAGGGGAAGGGCCTTTATCGGTAGTGATTTGGACAACGACTCCTTGGACTTTGCCAGCTAACCAAGCAGTTTCGGTTCATCCTGATTTAGAATATGCTTTGGTTCAAGTAGAGGCAGAGGGTGCTGATGGTAACAAGACTCCTGAACGCTTATTTATTGCCGAAGCTTTAATTAAAGATAAAATGGCTCAGTGGGGCTTTGATACTTATAGAGTAATTGCTTATGGTCGAGGTGAGCAGTTTGAGTTGATTCGCTTACGACATCCCTTTTATGACAAAACTGTGCCGTTAGTCTTAGCAGAGCATGTTACTACTGAAGCAGGAACTGGTTGTGTTCATACTGCTCCAGGGCATGGGCAAGAAGATTTTACGGTAGGATTAAAATATGATTTAGAGGTAGATTGTCCGGTGGATGGCAGGGGTAACTTTGTGGCAGGTACGGAGTTTTTTGCAGGGGAAAATGTTCTTAAAGTAGATACTCATGTAGTTGAAGTATTAAAAGAACATCATGCCTTAATTCATCTGGAAGCAATTGTGCATTCTTATCCTCATTGCTGGCGAACTAAAACGCCATTAATTTTTCGAGCAACCCCGCAATGGTTTATTAGTATGACGCAGGCTAACTTGCGTGATGATGCTATGGCAAAAATTAAACAGGTTAAATGGGTGCCTGAATGGGGTCAAAATCGGATTGAAGGTATGATTGAAGATCGCCCAGATTGGTGTATTTCTCGGCAACGTTTTTGGGGCGTACCAATTGCAATTTTTGTACATAAAGTAACTGGAGAAATGCACCCACGAACCACAGAGTTAATGGAAGAAGTAGCAAAATTAGTTGAAGTAAACTCGATTGATGCTTGGTATGATTTAGACATGGTTGCGATGTTAGGAGGAGATGCGAAAGATTATGAGCAGGTAACGGATATTTTAGACGTATGGTTTGACTCAGGTATTTCTCACTTTACGGTTCTTAATGAGAGAGAAGGTTTGTCTGCTCCAGCCGATTTGTACTTAGAAGGTTCAGACCAGCATCGAGGTTGGTTTCAATCTTCTTTATTAACCTCTTTAGCCATAGGTGAAGGCTCACCTTATAAACAAGTGTTAACCCATGGCTTTACGGTTGATAAAGATGGCAAAAAAATGTCTAAATCCTTGGGTAATATTGTTGCTCCGCAAGAAATTACTAATAAATATGGTGCAGATATTTTACGACTATGGATTTCGGCAGCCGATTATCGTTATGAAATGACTGTTTCTGATGAGATTATTAGTCGTACTGCTGATGCTTATCGCCGTATTCGCAATACTTCACGGTTTTTGTTGGCGAATTTAAATGGCTTTAATCCCGCAACAGATTTACTGGCATTTGAGGATTGTTTGCCTCTTGATAAGTGGGTTATTGGTCGGGCTTACAGTATTCAGCAAGAAATTATTCAAGCTTATGACGAATATAGTTTTTTGCATATTTATCAAGCGATGACACATTTTTGTTCAATTGATCTAGGGTCTTTTTATTTAGACGTTATTAAAGATCGCCAATATACCTGCCAAACTGAAGGTAAAGCACGTCGTTCGGCACAAACTGCTTTGTATCATATTGTGGAGGCTTTAACTCGTTGGATGGCACCTATTCTCAGTTTTACTGCCGAAGAAATTTGGGCAATGATTCCGGGCAAGCGTAGCAGCACTATTTTTACTGCAACTTGGTACGAAGGTTTAACTCAACTTGACGAAAGTGTCGCGATGAATTCAAGATATTGGGCAGAAATAATGGCAGTACGTTCTGCGGTGGCAAAGCAACTAGAATCTTTAAGAAAGGACAAGGTGATTAAAGGTTCTTTAACCGCAGAAGTCACCCTATATGCAGAGCCTGAATTGTTTACAAATTTAAGCAAGTTGCAACAAGAACTACGGTTTGCTCTTATTACTTCTGTAGCAGTTATTCAGCCTTTAGATTCCAAAACCAGCGCTGCGGTAGCAACTGAAATTGATGGACTTTGGGTGGTAGTGAAGGCAACGGATAAAATTAAATGCGGTCGTTGCTGGCATCATTGTGATGAAGTAGGTTCAATTGCAGAGCATGAAGAATTGTGTCAGCGTTGTGTTGATAATGTGCATGGTGATGGCGAGGTGAGATATTTTGCTTAAAGGATTAAATAAAACTGCAATTACAACATTGTGGCTAGCAGTAGTAATAATTGCATTAGATCAAATTACCAAATATTTAGCGGTTAGCTTGTTAGTTTTAGGCGAACCTGTTGCGGTAATACCCAGCTTAAATATGACGTTAGCATATAATTATGGTGCGGCGTTTGGTTTTTTAGCAGATATGGGAGGCTGGCAGAAGTATTTTTTGACAACTGTCGCTCTAGTGGTTTCAGTAGCTCTGATTATTTGGCTGGCAAAACTACCTAAAATTTGGACTTCTGAAGTATTAGGTTTAAACTTAATTTTAGGCGGGGCAATTGGTAATGTAATCGACCGCATTCTAGCAGGTAGAGTAACGGACTTCATTGATTTTTATATAGGAACTTGGCATTACGCGACTTTTAATATTGCAGACATGGCTATTATTGCAGGGGCAGGACTGTTGCTTTGGTATGAGTTTTGGGTAAAACCCCGTGCAGAAAAAGAGCAGAAAAGTTAGGGAGTGGTTTTTAGAGGGTGCTGTCTTTAAGCTCTTTTTTTCTAAATCTTAATTTGTTTAGACGCTGATTGAGCTTTGTAACTTTACTTTGTAGTTTCCAAAATAGGTAAGCAGGTTGTTGGCAATGAGTCTGTTGGCACACGGCGAAGGTACTTGCTATATTTGCCGTTTGAGTTTTGGGTTGATTACTATGGTTGTTCGTTGCCTTGTCTATCATCTTCGAGAATTTCTTAGAGACTTCAGCAAGGATTTAGATGGAAATGCATCAGCAGGTAATTGGTTTTTGATTTGGAAGCCCCTAATAGCAGCTCTTGTTCTAGGGCCAGCAATACCATCGGCTGAGCCAGACTCGAAACCAAGAAAATTAAGCCTTTCTTGAATCTCTTTTATTTCTTGTCTACTTAAAGCCGCATCATCTTTAGGGGCTTGTTTGCTTAAAGGTGGGCGGTTAACAATACGATCAGCAAGGTGTCCTACTGCAAGGGCATAGTTGTTAGAACGATTCCAGCGTTTGATTACTTGAAAATTTTCAAAAACTAAAAATGCTGGGCCGCGATAATCACTTGGGAGTAATAATCTTGCTTCTAAGTCGGCTGTTGGTAGGGGGCGACCATCTGCTAGCTGAATGCCTAGTTCTTGCCATTGAGCTAGTGGTTTTTGTGTTCTGTTATCCGCTAGAGCAAGGTTAAAGCCATCGGGTAGTTTAACTTCTCTGCCCCAATTTTCTCCTGCTTGCCAGCCAATAACTTGTAAAAAATTACCCATAGAGTTAAACACATCTGGCAGGCTATTCCACAGATCTATTTTGCCGTCATTATCACCATCAATGGTATATTTTAAATAGTTGCTGGGCATAAATTGCGGTAATCCCATCGCACCCGCCCAAGAACCTTTCATTTGACTGGCTTTGACATGACCCTGATCAATAATTTTTAGAGCAGAAATTAGCTCGTTGGTAAAAAATTTAGAGCGACGTGGATCATAGGAGAGGGTAGCTAGGGATTCAATTATTTTGGTGTTGCCTGTATAGCCACCATAATTGGTTTCCATTCCCCAAAAGGCAATAATAAAGCGTCCTGGAATACCATATTTTTTGGTAATTTCATTTAGTTGTGTCTGGTGTTTTTTGTAAAGTTTTTGACCAGTTTCAATGCGCCAATCAGTTACGGCTCGATTAAAATACTGCCAAAAGGTTCTAGAAAATTCAGGTTGTCTTCTGTCTAATTCTAGTACTCGGGTATTTAATTGAATATCTTGAAAGCTTTCGTCAAGAGTTGCTTGAGAAATCCCTCGTTTGAGAGCATATTGTTTAAATTCAACAACCCACGCTTGAAAGCCAGCTTCGGTTTGAACTGGAGGGATGTAAGCTTGCACTTTAAGTGAAAAGGCCAGCAGTAAAACAAAAACAGTAGTATTTAGGGCATTTAAATTTTTCATGAGATTATTTTACTCAGTTATGGTTCAGTTATGCAGTAAAATAGTGTTTTTTACCACGAGTAATTGCAATGTGTCGTTTTTTTGCCACTTCCCCAAAGGGAGTAAGTGAATTATTAAGGGATGAGTTATTATCCTTTGGAGCAGAGTCTGTCAAAGTTCAGCCTTCTGGGGCTACTTTTGAAGGTAGTATGGAGGTTGGTTACCGAGCTTGTTTATGGTCGCGTTTAGCCAATCGAATTTTTTATACCGTGCTTGATGAGGAGTTAGATAATCAAGAAGCCATGTTGGAAGCGGTTAGTCAGATTGATTGGTTAGAGCATTTAGATGCGAGTAGCACCTTTGCAGTGTCTTTTTCTGGGCAAGGCTTGGGTATTGATCACACTCACTATGGTGCTTTAAAAATTAAAGATGGGGTGGTGGATTATTTTAGAGAGCAAGGTTTAGATAGACCTTCTGTTGATAAAGAATATCCAGATTTAAGAATTCATGGCCATGTGAATCGTAATAAATTAACAGTTGGTATAGATTTATCTGGGCATAGTTTGCACCAGCGAGGCTATCGTGAAGGATTGCAAGTTAGTGCTCCTTTAAAGGAGAACGTGGCAGCGGCAATTTTAATGCGAGCTGATTGGCGAAATATTGCTAAACGTGGCGGGGTTTTTTATGACCCAATGTGTGGCTCGGCAACTTTTTTGATTGAAGCGGCGATGATGGCTTCTGACTGTGCCCCAGGGTTGATGAAAGCTTCTGAAAAAGGTTTGGTGACTTGGAAGCAGTATGATGAAACTCTCTGGAATAAATTATTGCTGGAAGCTGAAGAAAGAGAAGTTGAGGGACTGAAAAATTTACCTGATATTTTTGGTTCAGATATTTCACATCGTTCTTTAGATATTGCAACTGAAGCCATTTATGCCGCAGGTTATTCTGACATTATTACCGTGAAACAAATGTCGCTAGCACAAGGACGACGTTGGGGTGATTGGCAAGCGGGATTGATTGTTTCTAATCCTCCCTATGGAGAGCGTTTGGGGGAGTTGGAAGAAGTTAAGCAAGTTTATATGCAGTTAGGCGACTATTTGAAAATGGAGTTTTCTGGTTGGCAGGCTGCGATATTAACTTGCCATAAAGAATTGGGAATGTATTTAGGGATTAAGGCAAAACGTTCGCATGATTTTTATAATGGTGCGATGGAGTGTAAGCTGTTTCGTTTAGAGATAGAAGAAAAATGGTTTAGAGAAGCTGCTATGTCCGCTAATCAAAATTTAGCGGTACAAATTGAGCGTTTGCAACCTGATTTAAAAGATTCTGGCGGTGCTCATATGTTGGCGAATCGTTTGAAGAAAAATAAACAAAATTTAAAGGGTTGGGTCAAACAAAAAGACATTCAGGCTTATCGGGTTTATGATGCAGATTTACCTGAATATGCCTTGGCGATTGATCTTTATCATACTCTAGAAGGAAGCAGTTGGCTCATGGTAGCAGAGTATGCCCCACCTAGATCGGTTAACCCAGCCAATGCTCGCAGGCGCTTGTATGAAGCGATGTCTATTTTACCAACTGTGTTTGATATACCGGCAGATAGAGTAATTTATAAGGTGCGTAGTCAGAAAAAAGGTAATGACCAATATGAACGCTTGGAAGAGAATAAAGTCTTTTTTACGGTACAAGAAGGTTTAGCAAAATTGCGCGTAAACTTTACCGACTACTTGGATACCGGGTTGTTTTTAGATCATCGCGAAGTGCGTCAATATGTTGCGAAGCTAGCTAGCGGAAAAAGTCTATTAAATTTGTTCTGCTATACCGCTTCGGTAACAGTTCAGGCAGCTATGTATGGTGCTAAATCTAGTTTAAGTTTGGATATGTCTAAAACATATTTGTATTGGGCTAAGCATAATTATTTGAATAATAATGTGGATCAACAACAGCATTTGTTAAAACAGGTTGATGTGATAGATTGGTTGGCGACCGAATCACTTGCTCCAGAGCAGAAATTTGAGGTTATCTTTTTAGATCCACCGTCATTTTCATCTTCAAAACGCATGGATGGCACGCTAGATATTCAGCGCGATCATGTTAATCTAATTAATCAATCCTTGGCATTGTTAGCAGAAGGGGGCAAGTTAGTTTTTTCAAATAACCTTAAAAAATTTAAGTTAAATGTTGCGGCTTTTGAGGACTTGTGGCATATTGAAAATCTAACTCAAAAAACCCTGCCGAAAGATTTTGCCAGAAATAAAAAAATTCATCAGGTGTGGGTGTTTTCAAGGAGGATTTAGGTGTTAACCCGTCATTGAACCCTAATCCGCAAGTAGAAAGTTGGCATATAGCACCACC
>CAZRMK010000007.1:31903-34007 GCA_964601165.1 uncultured Piscirickettsiaceae bacterium
TTAACCCGTCATTGAACCCTAATCCGCAAGTAGAAAGTTGGCATATAGCACCACCCCTTGCCCGCTATGGATTTGCAAAAAATGCCCGCTTAACCTATGGGTGAAGCTAAGATTTTTTTACAAACCCCTAGCGAGCAAGGGATAGCACTCTATATCCAATTTCTATTTGCGGATTAGGGTTGAATTATGCAGAGGTCTCAGAAAGATAAACTATGGAACAAGATATTCAATTTGATATGGGTTTGATTAAGCGTTATAACCAGTCAGGCCCTAGGTACACTTCTTATCCTACAGCAGTGCAGTTTAGCGAGGAATTTGGGGTAACACCTAAATCCTGCAAGTGCTCGCACACATAGAGCACAAGCTCTTGATTCGTATAGCAATATTTGATTTTTCGGGAATATCAACAAGTATTCCGCTCAAATCAAATTTACTCTACAAATCAAGAGCTTGCACTCTATATGCACGATCACTTGCAGGATTTAGGTAACAGATTATCAGCAAGCTGCGGTTAGAAGCAATGAATCTGATAAAGGTTTGTCGCTTTATTTTCATATTCCTTTTTGTGATACGGTGTGTTTTTTTTGTGCTTGTAGCAAAGTTTGGACACGAGATCGCTCAAAAACCACACCTTATTTGGAGCGGCTTTATAAAGAAATAGCCATGCAAGCAGAGCTTTATGATTCAAATCGTAAAGTAGAGCAATTACATTGGGGCGGTGGCACGCCAACCTTTATTAATATGGCGGAAATGACCGAATTAATGAAGCAAACTCGCCAGAACTTTAATCTACATGAGGATGATTCTGGCGAGTATTCCATTGAGATTGATCCGCGTGAAGCCAATAAAGATTCGGTAAAATTATTACGTAACCTTGGTTTTAATCGTATGAGTTTAGGAGTGCAAGATTTTGATGAAAAGGTTCAGAAAGCAGTTAATCGTATTCAAACGCAAGCCGAAACTTTTGAAGTATTAGAAGCGGCGCGTGATAATGGTTTTATGTCGGTCAATGTTGATTTAATTTACGGTTTGCCCTATCAAACAGAAACAGGGTTTATTCAAACTCTCGATAAGGTGTTAGAGGCACAGCCAGAACGATTTTCAATTTTTAATTATGCTCATATGCCGACTATGTTCCCTGCACAGAAAAAAATGCCAGCAGAGGCGATGCCTTCACCTGATGAAAAACTTGCCATATTACATGCCGCAACCCAACGATTATTAGAGGCTGGCTATGTATATATTGGAATGGATCATTTTGCTAAACCTGATGATGAATTGGCAGTGGCACAACGAGAAGAAAAATTATATCGTAATTTTCAGGGATATTCTACCCATGCAGAATGTGATTTAATTGGCATGGGTGCAACCGCTATTTCTTTAGTGAATAATACCTATGCACAAAACTATAAGGAGTTAGCGGATTATTATCAAGCAATTGATGATGGACATTTAGCAGTATTTCGTGGGGTAGAATTATCAGAGGACGATGAATTACGTCGTGATGTTATTACGCGATTAATTAGTCATTTTCATTTGAATTTTAATAACATTAGTCAACAGTGGGGGATTTGTTTTGAGGAATATTTTGCCAAAGAACTGCAGGGCTTGACCCAAATGATTGCAGATGGTTTGATTATTATTAGTGCAACAGATTTGTATGTTTCTGCGAAGGGACGTTTGTTAATTCGTAATATTTGTATGGTGTTTGATGCCTATTTGCAACAAGGAACGAATAATCGTTTTTCTAAGGTGATTTGATTATTTGGTGAAATAATCTGATAAATTTCTTGCATTAGTTTTTTTAACGCACCCGTCTGTTTACTAAAACATTTAAAAGCCGCTTCGCCATCTAGCTTTTATTTTTCTGGGTCAGGAGATAACTCTCTATAAGCTGTTGAGTTAACCCCTCTGAACTATCGATTGGCATTTTGATTCTAGTAATAGACAAAACTACCAATAATTGGTATTTTTTGCGTACATCTATGAAAAAAGGTAAATGTCATGGCAAATACAAGTATGGATCTTGGTGATCACTTTACGAGCTTTGTAAGGCAACTCAAAGAAAGTGGGCGTTATCGCAATGCCAGTGAAGCTGTTAGGG
>CAZRMK010000008.1:0-22755 GCA_964601165.1 uncultured Piscirickettsiaceae bacterium
CGCCGTGCCTGATGATTGCTCTATGTTTTACGGGGGAGTTGAGGGGAAAGTGTCATAATGGCGGAGAAGAACCTAACTTACCGACATTGGGACGCTACCCTTTTTACAGAATTCACCAAACCAATGTAGCCGATATTATGGGTCTGTGAATTAAATTGTGTAAACACTCATGTTTTAATTTACAGACTCTGCATTCGTGAATAAAGTCGAGCTATTTTACTGCAACGTAAGCTGGAAGTTGTTTTTTGAGGGTTTGAAAATTTAGGGGTTTTATATCTGGCAAGCCGTATTTGTAGGGTTGGTCACGCTCACCTTTAACTAGAGGGAGTAGGTAGTCCAAGGCTGCCGGGGTAATGTCCATACCGTCTGCAGTTAAAAATTCATCAGGAACTAGTTTTTCTAGGTCGGCGACATCTGTCAAGCTAATATTTTTGTATCGCCAAACTAACGGGCAGGTGTCGATGACTTCGATAACTGGAAGTACACCATGCTCGCCATCTAGTGCGGCTTGTACGGCGGCTTTTCCTGCGCGGTATGCCATTTCCCAGTCGGTTTGAGAAACAAGGTGGCTGGCAGAGCGTTGGAGGTAATCTGGCACGGCACTGTGGGTTTTACAATTAAAGTGATTTGCCACCAGTCTACCGAGACGGTGAGCTACTCCCCCTAGTTGAGTGTAGGAGTGGTTATGAGTGCGCTCGATATTTTCGATTGAGAGGTATTCACCGGTTTCATCAGTTAGTCCTTCGGATACGATACAAACACAGTAACCTTTGGTTTCGAAGAAATGTTGTACCTTGGCAAAAAACTTTTCTTTATTGAAAGTTCGTTCGGCTGGTAAAATTAACAATGGTACATCAGGGATGGTTTTTTTAATAAGTCCACCCGCGATGGCAAGCCACCCTGCATTTCTACCCATCGCTTCTAGTATAAAAAACTTGGTAGAGGTATTGTGCATGGAGTGTAAGTCTATGGTGGCTTCTAATAAACTGGTGGCGATATACTTGGCGGCACTGCCAAAACCAGGGCTACAGTGAGATAGGGCTAGGTCATTGTCGATGGTTTTTGGCACACCGATGCAGACCATTGAGTGACCGTTTTGGGTGCAGTAGTCAGCTACTTTTTGTGCTGTAACCATTGAGCCATTGCCGCCATTGTAAAAGAAATAGCCAATTTTGTAGGTTTTAAATACTTTAAGTAAGCGTTTATATTGGCTTGGATTTTCTTCATAACTATCTATATCAAAACGACAGGCTTTAAAAGCGGCTCCTGGTTGGCGTTTGATACGGTCGAGTTTTTTTTCAGACAGTAAGGAGATATCAATTATAACTTCTTCTAATACCCCTTTAATGCCATTTTCAGCAGCATAAAGTTTGCCAAATTTGTTAGGATGACGTTTTACCATTTCAATTACGCCAGCAGCACTGGCATTGATAACGGAGGTGACTCCTCCTGCTTGAGCATATAAAACATTTTTAGAATCTTGTGACATGGGTTTCCTCGTAGGGTTAGGTGCTTAGAATTACTCTCCATTCTAAATTAATAGAGTTGAATTTTTCCATGTTTTATCATTAAACTTTTTTGACCTGATAACAGTTCTCGTAGCGGTTGCTCGTATAAAAAATAACGCCATCCTGTTAGGCATGCTTGTTTTTGCCGTAAAATTTGTAGTATTTCGGCTTTGTTTGCAATATGAGGGGCTGAACAGTTATGGTCTTGACTTATTTGGGTGAGGAAGGCTTGGCAAATATCGAGTAACTTTGCTTCATCTGTACTAGGTTTAGGAGGTTTAAGGGGTTTTTCAGGCCAAGATTCAGGATGAGAGAAAACATGGTCGATGAGGTTAATCCATTCTTGCCCATAGTTTTTTATTGATGAGGCTTTCATGTTTGGAGTTTTATAGAGATCTTCAACTGTTTGAGGGGGGCGTTTAGCAATGGCAATAACAGCGTCATCAGATATTATCCAGCGTCTAGGTTGGTTGTGTTTAATTGCAAAATCTTCTCTCCAGCTTGCTAGGGCATAAGCAATCGCGATTTGCTTGTGAGACAGGCCCTTTAGTTGTTTTAATTTATTACCCGCTTTATTTGGGTTAAGGTCGTAAAGAGCAGGGGAAAGTAGGTTTTCAAAATCAGTAATTAGAGAAGAATGTTGCTGATGAGAAAGTTGCGATAGAATTTTTTTATAAAGAGGGACTAAAAATAGCACGTCATCTAGGGCGTATTGTAATTGTTTGTCTGATAGGGGTCGTTGCGACCAGTCGGTACGGGTTTGGTCTTTGTTGAGAGTAACATTAAGTTCACCTAAAATTATTTTTGCAAGACCTGCTAGATTACCATGGCCTAAAAAAATGCCAGCGATTTGAGTGTCAAAAATAGACACGGGCATTTGTTGGCTAACTTGATACAATACTTCGATATCTTGTCGGGCAGAGTGAAAAACCTTAATAATGTTTGGATTGGTTAAGCAGTCCCAAAAAGGCGCGAGATCCGTTAGAATGTTGTTAAAACTGAGAGGGTCAATTAAGGCGGTTTGACCAGCAGAGCTTTGAATTTGAATTAAACTGAGTTGAGGGAAGAAGGTATCGATTCGTATAAACTCGGTATCAATCGCTATCCAAGAACAGCTTTGTAAGTGTTGGCAGTATTGAGTTAGTGTTTGAGTATTGTTAATCATTAAATATGTCATATTGAGGCCTTTGCATAATTAAAGTGCGGTTTTAAGGAGTGCAGAAAATGCACTGTTTTATGAGTTTCATAAATTGTGCTTTAATTATGCAAAGGTCTCATGTTGCAGAGTGTAGCACGTACACGTAAAGGAAATAGGTTTGAAACAAAAAAAACGTATTCATATTTTAGGCATAGCAGGCACCTTTATGGGCGGGATTGCTCAAATTGCTAAACAACAAGGCTTTGAAGTAACTGGTTCGGATAACGCAATTTATCCGCCAATGAGCACTCAGCTTGAACAAGCAGGGATAGGGGTGTCTGAATATGAAAAAGATAGTTTTCTAAAAACCCTTTCTGATGTAGTGGTCCCTCTTGATGTAGTAGTAATAGGTAATGCTTTAAGCCGTGGGCATCGTTTGGTTGAAGATACTTTAAATACACAGCAGGCGTATACCTCTGGCCCTCAATGGTTGGCAGAAAATGTGTTGCAAGATCGTTGGGTGGTCGCAGTGGCGGGCACGCATGGTAAAACCTCCACGGCTTCAATGGTGGCGTGGCTGTTAGAATTTGCAGATTTAAATCCGGGGTTTTTAATTGGCGGTGTGCCAGAAAATTTTGGGGTTTCTGCACGTTTAGGAAGTTCACCTTTTTTTGTGGTAGAGGCTGATGAATATGACACGGCATTTTTTGATAAACGCTCCAAGTTTGTGCACTATCACCCTCGCACCTGTGTGTTGAATAATCTTGAATTTGATCATGCTGATATTTTTGATGACCTAGCAGAGATTCAAAAGCAATTCCATCATTTAATTAGAACTGTACCTAATAATGGTTTGATTGTTATGCCGCAAGATGACCAAAATTTAGACAAGGTAATTTCTGAAGGTTGTTGGACTCCTATCGAGACTCAAGGAAAAGCAGCTAATTGGTCTTATAAGCTTTTAGAAGAAGATGGCACAGAGTTTGAAGTTTTTTATAAGCAGGAAGTTCTGGGTAAAGTTATTTGGCACCTTACAGGCTTGCACAATGTGCGTAATGCGTTAAGTGCCATCTCCGCTGCGGTAAATTGTGGCGTGCCTCCGCGTATGGCAGTGGAGGGATTGTCGCAATTTAAAGGTATTCGGCGGCGAATGACTAAAGTTGGTGAAACCCGTAATGGAATTATTATTTATGATGACTTTGCCCATCACCCAACTGCCATAAAAACCACGCTTTCAGGAGCTAAAAAAGCGTTAAATCGTGCTAAAGGTACTGGGTTTGGTAAAAATGGACGCTTAATTGCAGTTTTTGAACCCCGTTCAAATACCATGCGAATGGGTATTCATAAAGACACTTTAACACAAGCCTTTGTCGATGCGGATGAGGTTTACATGTTTATTGATAAAAGCTGGAGTTGGCAGTGTTCGATAGATAATTTTAAGCCTAAGCTAACATTAACTTCTAGTTATAGTGAGTTATTATTTAGATTAAAAACTGACTTGCAAGCGAATGATAATGTCGTAATTATGTCAAATGGAAGTTTTGGAAATCTGCATTCCCTGTTATTTGAAGCTTTACAAAGATAATTTTAATTAACATCTAAGTCCTGCAAGTATTCGCAGAATTTAGCTAGTATTTCAAGTCGAGAATAATTCTGGAAGCTTATCTTAGTCTTTTTGCGGTTGCTTTATTAGCAGCTACGATTCTTCCTGCAGCTTCAGAAGTGATGCTGTATGGTTTAGCTGTGGCGGGTTATAATCCTGTAGCTTTATGGGTAGTTGCCACGATTGGTAATACGTTGGGTTCTATAGTAAATTATGGATTAGGGCGTTATTTGTTACGTTATCAAAATAGACCAGGGTTTCCTTTTAAGGCAGATAAGCTTCATACCAGTCAAGTTTGGTTTCAGCGTTACGGCGTGTGGACGTTATTATTTGCTTGGACTCCGATAGTAGGTGATGTTTTTACTTTTATTGCTGGAGTAATGAAAGTTAAATTTATGTTATTTCTGGTATTGGTTTTTATTGGTAAAGGTCTGCGTTATGCGGTGCTATTAGTCGGGGTATTGTTTTTTCATGGGGGTTAAGGAATCGTTCCTGATTTATAAGCACTAGCTCTGTAATATCTGTTGATTTTACAGAAAATAAAAAATAGTCGTTGAATTTAGGACGAGATTAATGATTTGTTATTTTCTTGTAAAATTAGTTGGTTGCGTATTATTTTGTGTTTATATATTCGGGTTTGGGGTAACGTTAAAGCTTGACAAATGGTCTAAAAAAACAATAATAGCCATCAAGATTTTATTCAGTTTTTACTGGAGGTCTTTGTGCGAGCGGAATGCTAGAGAAAAGGTTATGTTGTTTTTTTATGCAATAAAGTTGGTGTAAATATCTCTTTTGAATGGGATTTGATTTTTTTATAAAGAGTCGTTTTTAAGAAAAGATAGTGTGTAACAAAGTTGATTAAGCTTGCTTGTAAGTTTCTGTATTACCTAAATCCTGCAATCACTTGCAGGATTTAGGTAATACTAAATTGATTTTTTATTTACAACTTTTCATAATAACGGTCTTCTATTACAACCTAAGTTCTGCAAGCACTTGCAGAATTCAGGTATTAAAAGCGGGGGAACAGAAATGTTTATGGAATTTATTAGTGGGTTTTTACACCAGCTACAGCAACCGGTATTGGCTTTTTTGATAGGTGGGATGGTTATTGCCGCCCTCAACAGTAAGTTACGCATACCTGACGCTATTTATCATTTTGCGGTATTTATGCTCTTGATGAGAATCGGGATAAATGCCGGGATGGCAATTCAGGATGCAAGTCTTATGGATATGTTACTCCCCGCTTTTTTCAGCGTATTGATGGGAGTAGGGATTGTATTTCTCGGTTGGTTTACCTTGGCAAGGTTGCCAGGTGTAAAAAAAGACGATGCCCTTGCCACTGTAGGTTTGTTTGGTGCTGTGAGTGGTTCAACTCTAGCGGTTACTATGATGTTACTGGAATCAGAAGACATCTTCTATGAAGCTTGGGTTCCTGCACTATATCCCTTTATGGATATCCCCGCTCTTGTGTTGGCGATTGTATTAGCCAATCTTTATCTTGCTAAAAAAGCTACTAAAGGCTCTGCTGATGCTGGGAAAAAAATTGCTATTTGGCCTATTGTTAAAGAATGCTTGCAGGGCTCCGCTATAACCGCTTTGCTTTTCGGAATGGTGCTTGGACTATTCACACAGCCAGAAGCAGTATTTGAAGAGTTCTATGATCCACTATTTAGAGGTCTATTAACTATTTTGATGTTGGTAATGGGTATTGAAGCTTATCAGCGCATAAGAGAATTAGCAGGAGTAGCTCACTGGTTTATTATTTATGCCTTTGTTGCACCTATTATTCATGGTTTAATCGGGTTTGGCTTGGGTTATATTGCTCATGTATTAGTTGGTTTGAGTCCTGGAGGCGTGATTATATTTGCCATTATTGCCGCTTCTAACTCCGATATATCTGGCCCTCCCACTATCAGAGCGGGTATACCCACGGCGAATCCCTCGGTTTATATCGCAACCTCAACAGGTCTGGGGTCAGTGGTCGCAATTGCTATTTGTGTGCCACTCTTTCTGGCGTTAGGTAAAGTGGTGTTTTCGCTCTAGTTTAGAAATGGTTTAAAGCTTGGTAGGTGTTGTCCTAGCCTATCAGTTTTAAATGTTAGAATTGGCTGAACTAATCTCAATCAATAAAGTTGGTATAATGTGTCACCTAAATCCTGCAATCACTTGCAGGATTTAGGTGTTAGTTTTTATGCGTTATATTTTTTTAGGGGTTGGGTGAAGAGCAGTACGCAATAATACGAGGTAATATATTATGGAATTCGTTAAAGAAAAAAGTCTTACTATCATTACAGAGTCATCAATACTTGATCAGATTTTAGATTTTATTACTGAGCATGGAGCTAGTGGCTACTCTATTACTGAGGTTTCTGGCAAAGGCAAACGTAAAGGTATTAGAGATGGTTCTAGCATAGGTGGTACTTTTAAAAATGTTAAAATTGAGACAGTTGTGCCTGAAGATTTAGCTCGTAAAATATCTACAGAAGTTGTGGAAAGGTTTTTTAAAAATTATGCAGGGTTCGTTTATATGACGGATGCAGATATTTTATATTTTCCAGGCTAAATGGTAGTGCTGTTAAAATATAGTTTTAACTATTACCTGAATCCTTGAATACACGGATTTAGGTATTAATTTAATTAAACTCTTTACGTTCTTATTTACTATAGAGTCTTTAAATCTCCAATGTTTATTGTGAAAGATTTTGAGTTTTATCCTTGATAAAATCACTTGCACTTTCAGTCATATCTTTAGCTTTCTCAAGAATATTCGCTTCAGGCATAAAAAAAGAAACCAAAATAATCACTGCTGCAATAATTAATATTGCTTTTATAGTATTCAGAAGTATCTTAGTGATAAAGAAAAATACTAAAATCCCCAGCAAAACAGCGATTACTGTTCCAATATCTCCTGCTTGTAAGTTTTGCATGGTGGTATTGAACCAGTCTTGCATTATATTTTCTCCTAATTTTAGATTCAGGTATACCTAAACCCTTGCAGAGTTTAGATTGTATTTTTGAAAAATCATACCATAGCTTATGCAATATTCGTGTTTTTATGTTTGGATTAGGATTTTAGGATAAAATTATAATCTTGACTAGAGATTACCTAAATTTTAAAGGAAATTTATTTTGCAACGCCAAGAGTTTTATTTTGACCTTCCAGAAGAACTTATCGCCCAACAGCCTACTAAAACCCGTGCTGGTAGTCGCTTGTTGGTTGTTGATGACCAAGGATTATGTAGTGATCATCTTTTTCCTGATTTAATTGATTTTATTGATGAAAAAGATTGTTTAATATTTAACAACACCAAAGTGATTCCCGCACGTTTATTTGGCAAGAAGTTGACGGGAGGTAAGGTTGAGTTGTTAATTGAGCGGGTGTTGGACGAGCATATAGTGCTTAGTCAGATTCGTTCTAGTAATGCTCCTAAAATAGGAGCTAAATTGCGAATTGCAGAGGCTTTTGAAGTAGAAGTAATTGGTAGAGAAGGCGGGTTGTTTGAATTAAGATTTTTATCAGATGATGGTGCTTTAAATTTAATTGAAGCTCATGGCCATATGCCATTACCACCTTATATTCAACGTGAAGATGAACTGGAAGATAAAGATCGTTATCAGACAGTATATTCTAGTGTGCTGGGTGCGGTAGCGGCTCCTACCGCAGGTTTGCATTTTGATGAAGACTTTTTAGAAAAAATACAGCAAAAAGGTGTTAAGTTTGGTTATGTCACTTTACATGTCGGGGCGGGTACTTTTAAGCCTGTGCAGGTGGACGATATTAGCGAACACAAAATGCATTCTGAAGTGATTGAAATTTTGCCAGAAACCGTGGAGTTAATTCGTCAAACTAAAGCTAATGGCGGGCGAGTGATTGCGGTGGGAACTACTTCGGTACGCAGTTTAGAGAGTGCTGCTTGGTTGAGTGAATCTGGCGAGTTAGAACCTTATCAAGGAGAAACTGATATTTTTATTACTCCTGGAACGGAGTTTAAAGTTATTGATGTGCTGTTAACTAACTTTCATTTGCCAGAATCTACCTTAATTATGCTGGTATCTGCTTTTACAGGTTATGACAGTACCATGAATGCTTACCGACATGCAGTAGCAGAAAAATATAGGTTTTTTAGCTATGGTGATGCTATGTTGGTGCATAAGAAAAAAGCAATCTTAGATGCGGTTTTAAATGAAGTTTGAACTAGATAATACCGATGGACGTGCTAGAAGAGGGCGTTTGGTTTTTGAGCGTGGCGTAGTGGAAACACCTGCTTTTATGCCAGTAGGAACTTATGGCTCGGTAAAAGGCATGACCCCAGAAGAGGTTAGAGATACGGGTGCAGAGATGATTTTAGGTAATACTTTTCACCTGTCATTGCGCCCCGGCACCGATGTGATTGCTTTGCATGGAGATCTACATGATTTTATGAATTGGCAAGGGCCTATTTTGACCGATTCTGGCGGGTTTCAAGTATTTAGTCTAGGAAAAATGCGTAAAATTAAAGAAGAGGGGGTTATTTTTCAGAACCCGATTAATGGTTCTAAAATTTTTATGGGTCCAGAAGAGTCTATGGAGGTGCAACGTAAGTTGGGGGCTGATATAGTGATGATTTTTGATGAATGTACTCCTTACCCAGCGGAACATAGTGTGGCGGCAGAATCTATGCGTTTGTCCTTACGTTGGGCAAAACGTTCTAAAGTTGCCCATGACGACAACCCTGCCGCCTTGTTTGGTATTGTACAAGGTGGAATGTATGAGGATTTACGCATAGAATCTATTAAATCGCTAACTGAAATAGGTTTTGATGGTTATGCTATTGGCGGCTTATCGGTTGGCGAGCCTAAAGATGAAATGATGGCAACTCTAGATTTTACTGAACCGCATATGGAAAAAGATAAGCCACGTTATTTAATGGGAGTGGGCAAGCCAGAAAACTTGGTTGATTCGGTACGTCGTGGTATTGATATGTTTGATTGTGTTATCCCCACCCGCAATGCGAGGAACGGCTACTTGTTTACCCATTCAGGGGTGGTTAAAATTCGTAATGCAGTACATAAAACCAGTTTAGAGCCTTTAGATGTCGCTTGTGATTGCTATACTTGTAAAAATTATAGTCGTGCTTATTTGCATCATTTGGATAAGTGTAAGGAAATTCAAGGTGCTCGTTTGAATACTATTCATAACTTGCATTATTATCAATCCCTTATGAAAATGATGCGGGATGCAATTTCTGCAAAGCGTTTTGAGGCTTTTGTGCTAGAATTTTATTCTGCTCGTGGTGAAAGTGTGCCAGAGCCTGCTGTTGTGTAGATTAAGACCTAAATCCTGCAAGTGATTGCACACATATGGCACAAGCTCTTGATTCGTGTAGACAATTTTAATTCTTCGGAAATATCAATAAGTATTCCACTCGAGTTCAAATTGCTCTACAAATCAATGTCTTGCACTGTACCATTAACAATTTGATGCAGGATTTAGGTAAGAAGTTTTAATGTTTTTTTACACTATTTGGTGAAAATAGCGACAAATGTTATTTATAAGTAGGGGTATTTATGCCAAAATACCCTGAATTTAATTTTCTTAAAGTAATACCTAAATCTTGCAAGTGCTTGCACTCTATATGCACAATCACTTGCAGAATTTAGGTAATAAAAGTGTTGGAGAAGTAGTATGAGTTTTTTTATTAGTGATGCAATGGCTGAAGGAACAGCAGCTACAGGTGGTGGTTTGACAGGTCTAATTCCATTAGTTTTGTTGTTTGTGGTGTTTTATTTTTTATTGATTCGTCCGCAACAAAAGAAAACCAAGGCGCATAAAAAATTAGTGGAATCTGTTTCTAAAGGAGCTGAAGTGGTAACTTATGGTGGCTTGGTAGGAAAAATTCGTGACATGGATGGTAGTTTTATTGAGTTAGAAATTGCTGATAATGTGGTAGTTAAAGTAGAAAAACAAAATATTTCACGTGAATTACCAAAAGGGACTTTAAAAGGTTCGTCCGAGTAAATATATATACTCTTAAGCGAAGGGGCTTTTGCCCCTTTTGTTGTAACGGCTCAATAATTAATGATAACGAGAGTTTTGTTTGTTGCTAAATTATTGAGTTGTTACTTTTTTAAAATTTTTTAATCAAAATTATGTTTTTAAACTAGAGTAATCCTATGTTTCAATCTCAAATGAAAGTTATTAGCAATCGGTATCCAGCGTGGAAATATTTGTTGCTTATCCTTATCACTATTTTAGGTCTTATCTATGCAATGCCTAATATTTTTGGTGATGATCCTGCGGTACAAGTTTCGCCCGCTAAATCTATTCAGTTTGATGAAACCACTCAGCTCAGGGTTGCAGAGACTTTAAAAACTGCCGACTTAACGCCTAAAGAGGTCGAGTTTGAAAATGGTCGGTTTTTAATTCGTTTTTATAGTGTTGACGAGCAACTAAAGGCACAAGGTGTACTTAAAGACTTAATGGGTCGTCAAGGTATTGTGGCTCTTAATCTCGCTCCTGCTACGCCAGATATTTTACGTGCAATTGGTGGTCAACCTATGTATTTAGGTTTAGATTTGCGTGGCGGTGTTCACTTTTTGATGGATGTGGATATGGACGCGGCAGTCGAGAAAAGCTACTTAAGATACATGGATGAAATTAGGGGCTTTTTAAGAGCTGAAAGAGTCCGTTATTTAGGCATAGACTATGAAAATGAAGCTCTTAACATAAAATTTAGGCAGGCAGAAAGTGTTGCTAAGGCTAGAGAGGTATTAGCTGCTGAATATGATCAAGAATTTTTGTTTGAAGAGCTTGCTGATGCGACTCCTCCTACCCTTGTAATTAGGTTACAACCTAGTGCTATAGAAACAGCGAAATCTTATGCTCTAAAACAGAATATTACCACGTTACGTAATCGTATTAATGAGTTAGGTGTGGCAGCGCCAGTGATTCAGCAGCAAGGCGATAGACGAATTGTGGTGCAGTTACCTGGGGTGCAGGATACTGCACGTGCTAAAGAAATTTTGGGTGCTACCGCAACATTAGAATTTCGTATGGTAGAGGAAAGAGGCGATCCTGCTAGAGCTGAAAGAACAGGCTTTGCACCGCATGGTTCAATTTTGCATAGTTTTCGTGACGGTCGACCGATTTTATTGCAGCGGAGTATTATTATTTCAGGTGATAATGTGATTAATGCTCGATCGGGGATTGATACCGAGTCTGGATCTCCAGAAGTAAGAATTACTCTTGATGGGGTGGGTGGACGTAGAATGCTGGCGACTACCAAAGAAAATATCGGTAATCGTATGGCAGTGGTTTATATTGAAAACCGAGTTGAAACGATTATAGTGGATGGCGAAAGTGTTATCGAGCGCACCACCACGCGAGATGTAATTAATGCCGCAACCATTCGCGGACAATTCTCGACCCGTTTTCAAATTACAGGCTTGGGTAGCCCGCAAGAGGCACAAGATTTAGCCTTGCTATTGCGTGCAGGAGCATTAGCGGCACCGATGGAAATTGTCGAAGAACGTACTATTGGTCCTAGTTTGGGGAGGGATAATATTGAGCAAGGCGTTATGTCGGTTATTATTGGTTTTGTTTTAGTTCTGCTGTTAATGGCTTGGCGTTATAAAGTTTTTGGCATGATTGCCAACGTGGCTTTGTTACTGAATTTAGTTATTATTTTCGCTATTCTTTCTTTGCTACAAGCAACTTTAACCATGCCCGGTATTGCTGGGATTGTTCTGACCGTTGGGATGGCGGTTGATGCTAATGTTCTGATATTTGAGCGAATAAAGGAGGAGCTTAAAAACTCCTCCATACAGACGGCGATTCATTCAGGTTATGAAAAAGCATTTGTGACGATTGCAGATGCAAATATCACCACGCTATTAGTGGCAGTGGTGCTATTTAGTTTTGGAACTGGGGCGATTAAAGGTTTTGCGATTACTTTATCCATTGGGATTATTACTTCTATGTTTACCGCTCTGATCGGTACACGGGCGATTGTTAATCTTATCTATGGCAATAAGCCAGTTAAAAAGTTATCGATTTAGTACTTAGGATTTAGGAATGGATATGTCAGAAACACAGAGTTTAAAAATGCAAGATGTAAAACAAATCAACTTTATGGCGCATCGCCGAGTAGCGATGTTTTTATCGCTTATCTTGGTAGTTGCCTCTTTAGTTGGCTTATTTGTAAAAGGACTTAACTTTGGGATTGATTTTACTGGGGGAACTATTGTTGAAGTATCTTATGATCGCCCAGCAAATATAGAGGAAATTAGGTCTTCTTTAAGAGCGGCAGGTTTTGAAGATGCCATCGTTCAAAATTTTGGTTCCGCAGAAGAAGTTTTGATTCGTCTTGCTCCTCAAGAAGGTTTAAATACTGCAGATATTAGCAATCAGGTGATGGATGTTTTAAGAGCAAAAGATCCATATATGGAAATGAGGCGGGTTGAATTTGTAGGGCCTCAAGTAGGTGAGGAGTTAACCGAAGATGGTGCTTTATCGGTTATTTATGCTTTATTTGGAGTATTGATTTATGTTGCGTTGCGTTTTGAATTTCGCTTTTCAATTGGGGCTGTTTCGGCTTTGATTCATGATGTGGTCATAACTCTAGGGATATTTGCTTGGCTGCAAATACAATTTGATTTGACGGTATTGGCAGCCTTGCTCGCTGTTATTGGTTACTCCCTCAACGACACCATAGTGGTATTTGATAGGGTGAGGGAGAATTTTAGGACCATGCGGGAAGGTACGTCCGAAGAAGTGAGCAATGTGGCAATTAATCAAATGTTATCTCGTACCATTATGACCTCTGTAACCACTTTGGTGGTATTGCTTGCCTTATTTATTATTGGTGGTGAGGCTATTCAGTATTTTGCGTTGGCTTTAATTATTGGGGTCATTGTGGGAACCTACTCTTCTATTTATGTAGCTAGTTCTATTGCTTTATTTTTAGGGGTTTCGAAAGAAGATTTAATGAAACCAGTTAAGGAAGGGGTGGATGGCGACCAGCAAGAAGAGGATTTAAATCGCTTATTCTTAGAGCAAGAAGCCAAAAATGAAGCTAAACGTGAGGCTAAAGAGGCCAAGGAAGCTGCCAAAGCAGAGCAAAGAGCTTTAAAAGCTCAGAAAGCTAACGCCTAAATCCTGCAAGTGCTTGTGTACATATAGTGCAAGCTCTTAATTCGTAGAGCAACTTTAATTCTTCGGGAATGTCAACAAGTATTCCGCTCTAATTAAAATTGCTCTACAAATCAATATCTTACGCTCTATGCGCACAATCACTTACAGGATTTAGGTAACAAGTAATGTCATTATTATTGGAAGCCAGTAAACGCCGTACTTTTGCAATTATTTCTCATCCAGATGCGGGTAAAACTACGGTTACTGAAAAGTTACTCTTGTTTGGAGGGGCTATTCAGCTAGCGGGGGCAGTTAAAAGTCGCAAAACTAATCGGGCTGCAACTTCTGATTGGATGAAAATGGAGCAGGAACGTGGTATTTCAGTTGCTTCTTCGGTAATGCAATTTCCCTATAAAGAAGTAATGATTAACCTGCTAGATACTCCTGGTCATGAAGATTTTTCTGAAGATACCTATCGAACTTTGACTGCGGTAGATTCTGCCTTAATGGTAATTGATGTTGCCAAAGGGGTAGAAGACAGAACCATTAAGCTAATGGAAGTTTGCCGTTTACGTGATACGCCTATTTTAACTTTTATTAACAAGCTTGATCGAGAGGGCAGAGACCCAATTGATTTGTTAGATGAAGTTGAAGAAGTTTTAAAAATTAATTGTGCACCGATAACTTGGCCGATTGGTATGGGTAAGCAGTTTAAAGGTATTTACCATATTTATAGTGATACGGTACGACTGTTTAAAAAAACTGACAGTACTACAGCCACACAAGGTGAGTTAATTAAGGGGCTAGATAATTCACGCTTAGATGAACTATTAGGTGATCAAGCTGACGAGTTGCGTGAAGAAGTAGCGTTGGTTCGTGGTTCGAGTCATGAATTTAATTTAAATGCTTTTTTACGCGGTGAGATTTCGCCAGTTTTTTTTGGTTCAGCAGTTAATAATTTTGGCTTACAAGAACTACTAGATGGTTTTGTGGACTATGCACCTGCCCCTATCGGCAGAGCAACAGAAAATCGTACCGTAGGCGCGGAAGAAGAAAAAGTAACTGGGTTTATTTTTAAAATTCAAGCCAATATGGATCCTAAGCATAGAGATAGAATCGCTTTTATGCGAATTGTGTCAGGCCATTATAGAAAGGGCATGATTTTTAAGCATGTTCGTTTAGGTAAAGACGTTAAAATTTCTAAAGCGATTACTTTCTTAGCCAATAAAAGGGAACAAGCAGAAGAAGCTTATCCTGGTGATATTATTGGTTTGCATAATCATGGTACTATTAAAATTGGCGATACCTTTACCCAAGGAGAGCTACTTAAATTTACAGGAATTCCCAACTTTGCCCCTGAATTATTTCGCCGTGCAGTGCTGAAAGATCCGATGAAAATGAAAGCCTTGCAAAAAGGCTTAACTCAACTATCAGAAGAAGGCGCAACGCAGTTATTTCGTCCCGTAAATAAAAATGATTTAATTTTGGGTGCGGTAGGAATCCTGCAATTTGAAGTAGTCGCACAACGCTTAAAGGATGAATATAATGTTAGTTGTATTTTTGAGGCGGTTAATGTTAATACCGCCCGTTGGGTACAGGGCGAGCAATCTGAAATTGATAAATTTCTAAAAAAAGTACAAGACAACGTCGCTTATGATGCAGCTAATGAATTGGTTTATATCGCACCAACACGAGTAAATTTAACTCTAATTCAAGAGCGCTGGCCTAGCTTACAATTCGTTGCCACACGCGAGCATTAGTAACTTCTCAATAACTCGGGGCAACATTTCATTCCCACGCAGAGCATGGCAACGAGATGTTAAAAGTATAATCTGTTTTTATATCCTAATAAATTACTTTTATCAGCAATGATTTTTGTTATTATTAAGGCTCTTCCTTAAGAATTGCTAGAAATATAAAAAAGGTATAAGTAAATATTTTGTCAGATCCATTATCGCCTGATGTAGAAACCACATCTTTATCATTAAAGAAATCTAAGTTCAAGATTTTAGACCGTGTTCGGCGGTTAATGTTGCTGATTTTAATATTTAGCGTAGTATATGTTTTTTATGTAATCCAATCGTCAGGTAATAAACAAAATAATTATTTGCGTGAAGAGCACAGTTTGCTTGTAAATGAAGTTGATGATTTAGTTCAGTATGCACTATCTAGCGTAGGCTTTGCTAGTTTTTCTATAGTTCCACGCGAAACTCTTCTTGCCTATTTCATAGAGGAAGGAGAAGACGTAATAAGTTCTATGTTTAGCATGCTTAAAGAAATTAAACAACAAAATAAACTTAGTGGGGTGTATTTAATCGATCATAGAGGGGTATTACATTCAACTTATGATGTTTATCGTTCAGCCAATAGTTATGCTACAGAGTTTTTAAAATTTTTTCATTTCAATTATAGCAATATTGAAGGTGCTGATATACCTGCTGATATAGGTTTGTTTAGTCCGCCAGTTAATAATGAAATCAATGAAATGTCATCAAGTTTTTTAGGACTTAATCCCGAAGGTATATATGCAGTAAAAGCCATTCCTTTGTCATTTGACCAAGGTGGCTATGCTGGAAAGATTTATTTAATTCAAGAAGTCTTCTCAAAAAATCTAGAGATACCATATGGAGGAGCTTTTCCCCAAATTGAAACCTTTAAATTTATATCAAGATACCAGCAACATGATCTAATGGCAGAGCTTGATTTGAATGTAGCTTCTTTGTGGCATAAATTATTTATTAGCTATATTCACAATTTTTATATTCCCATTAGAACAAAAGTGGATTCAGAGCACCTAGGGGTCGTTAAAATTACAGTTGATAGGCAAGATTATGGCTGGAAGTTTATAGTAGACTTCTTAACAAGCTTTATACCAGTGCTTTTCTCATTGTTAATTGTGCTTTATTTATATCGTTTGTTGCTAGTAAGAATTATATTGCCGGTAGAAGAAATGGCAGATGTGTCAAAAAAAATTATTTTAGGTAGCACGCAATCTAGGCTAACCTTTATGAATAAGTCACCTTTAAATCGACGTAGTGAGGTAGATAATTTAGGAGAAAGATTTAACCACTTAATGGATGTGCTTTCACAAAAGCAAATAATGCTAGTTAATATAAATGAAGATCTTGAAGGTTTAGTTGAACAAAGAACAGAAGAATTAACTAGGGCGAATAAGTCGCTACATTATTTAGCACATACTGATGCTTTAACCAGTATAGGAAACCGCCATTCATTTGATGTTTATTGGAATAACGTTAAAGAGAAAGTTCATCAAGATCCAGCAACAGAAGTGGTTTTTTGTCTACTTGATGTTGACCATTTTAAAGGCGTAAATGATACCTATGGGCATCAAGCAGGTGATAGGCTACTTGTTACTATTAGTCAAATTCTTTCTAAAAAATTAAAAACTAAAGGACGAGTATTTCGCTTAGGTGGCGATGAATTTGCCATGGTTTTTACAGATATACCTCTAGCAGAAGTGCTAGGATTTATTCAGGATATCTTGATTGATATTCAAAACTTTCCAGCTAGCACCATTCAAATTGAAGAATCACTGGGTGTTAGTATTGGCGTGGCATCTTCTGCCAATGAAGGCTGTGATGATGTGCCTGAGTTGGTGCGTTATGCCGACATAGCAATGTATGTCGCCAAAACTAGCATTCAATATAAATCTGTAATTTATGACCCAGTATTACACGCAGGCACCACAAAAGAGCTAAGTCATCTTAACCGAGTAAAACTGATTGAAGCGATTAAAACAGGTGCAGGCTTGATTCTGTATTACCAACCGATATATTCAATTATGGATAAAAAAGTCGATTATTTTGAAGTGCTTTCAAGGCTAGAGATTGATGGTGAAATTATCTATCCAGATATATTCATCCCAATTGTTGAACGAACCAGTATGCAGGTTGAGTTTGATAAAATGGTGGTTTTAAAAACTTTGCAGGTTTTAAAGTCAGGTGAGATAGTAAGAGGCTGTGGTGTTAGTATTAACCTATCACCAGAAGCTTTATTGTCATCTGATTTATTAGAATGGTTTGCTCCATTTGAACCTTTATTAGGTGATCATCAAGTTATTATTGAAATTACTGAAACCTCTTTGATTACACAGCTAAAGGCGGTAAGTATTTGCATTGAAAAGTTTAAATCTAGGGGATTTAAAGTAGCATTAGACGATTTTGGCAGTGGCTATTCTTCAATTAGTTATCTCGCTCATTTACCAGTAGATATTATTAAATTTGATATGAGTTTAGCTAAAGCAGCTTTTCAACAAGAGCGTTCAGCACAAATAATAGCAAGTTTAATGCAGGAGTTGTTGGCAATAGACTATAAAATAGTGGTAGAAGGCATTGAAGATATTGATATGTTTAAATTTATCGTAGCAATGTCTCCCACCCATTTTCAAGGGTATTTCATTAATCGTCCTAACCCTATTCCAGACATGTCTTTAGATTTTCTTGAGAGTCTTTGATAAGGATATATAAATGAAATCGCTTGCTTGTTTTAAAGCCTATGATATTCGAGGCAAAGTACCAGAAGAATTAAATGCAGACCTTGCCTATAAGCTAGGAAGAGCTTTTGTAGCAGAGTTAGCCGCTAAGACGGTTGTGGTAGGCTATGATATTCGTTTAGAAAGTATTGAGCTTGCGACGGCTCTTAAACAAGGCATCACAGTAGCGGGTGCTAACGTGATTGACATTGGGCTTTGTGGCACAGAGGAGGTTTATTTTAATACCTCTCATCTGAATGCCGATGGTGGCATTATGGTGACAGCCAGTCATAACCCTAAAGGTTATAATGGTATGAAGCTAGTTTCTAAAGGTTCTAAACCGGTTTCAAGAGCTTCAGGGCTTAGATCTATCGAACAAAAGATCCTCGCAGAGAGTTTTTCGCCTCAAAAATTACCAGGTCTGGTAACAACAAATGCATCAAAAGCGGATTATATTAGCCATTTGATGACTTATGTCGATCATGAGCGTTTAAAACCGCTTAAAATAGTTATGAATGCTGGTAATGGATCGGCGGCGGTGGTGATGCAACAAATTGCACAACAACTACCTTTTGAGTGTGTTTTTATTCATGATAAGCCTGATGGAAATTTTCCTAATGGAGTTCCCAACCCTTTATTGCCAGAGAATAGGAATACTACTACAGAGGCAGTAATAGAACATCAGGCTGATTTTGGGATTGCTTGGGATGGCGACTTTGATCGTTGCTTCCTGTTTGATGAAAAAGGTAGCTTTATTGAAGGCTATTACTTAGTTGGGCTGTTAGCGGAGATGCTGTTAGCTAAAAATCCGCATGGAAAAGTCATTCATGATCCACGACTAATTTGGAATACCATTGATCAGGTTGAAGCGGCAGGTGGTATAGCAATTCAGTCTCAAACAGGTCACTCTTTTATTAAAGAAAAGATGCGGTTAGAAGATGCTATTTATGGTGGAGAAATGTCTGCTCATCATTATTTTAAAGATTTTGCCTACTGTGATTCAGGTATGATCCCATGGCTTTTAGTTGCAGAACTTATGTCAAGTACAGGAAAAAAACTCTCAGAATTAGTTGCTACAAGAATGAAAACCTACCCTTGTAGTGGTGAGATTAACTATAAGGTCAGTGACGCATCTAGCGTGCTAGCTAAGGTAATGTCTCATTTCGCAACAGAAAATCCAGCGATAGATAAAACTGATGGTATCAGCTTAGATTTCGGTAATTGGAGAATGAATATCCGCTCTTCAAATACCGAGCCTTTATTAAGGCTAAATATTGAATCTAAAGGCGATGAAAACTTAGTTAAGCAAAAAGTTAAAGAAATTGAAAGTCTTATTACAGCAGAACAATAGTTGCTAAACCCAAGAAAACAAAGAATCCCAAGGAATCGGTAATGGTGGTGAGCATTAATCCTGATGCTAAAGCAGGATCTACTTTTAATCTATGTAACATGATTGGAATAAGTGCTCCAGCAAAAGCCGCAACGATAAGGTTAAGCAGCATCGCACTGGCAAAAATTAGACTCAGCGTCCAGTCTTGAAAGACTAACACCACCCCAATTAACGATATAGATGCCCACATTCCACCATTGAGGACGCCGACCCAAGCTTCTTTAATAATTAAGATTTTAGTGTTGAATGAGCTGAGTTTACCAGTAGCAATCGCACGAATGACAATGATAGCCGTTTGTGTTCCTGCAACACCTCCCATGCTGGCGATAATAGGCATTAAAATTGCTAGAGCGACCACTTCTTCAATAGTAGCATCAAATAAACTGATTACCGATGCAGCAAGCATAGCCGTCATCAAATTTATTCCTAGCCAAAAAGTTCTTCTTCTGGCAGAACGGATGGGTGGAGCAAATAAATCATCTTCTTCATCAAGACCGGCACTTGCCATTTGTATGTGCTCGGCTTCTTCACGGATAATATCGACTACATCATCAATGGTAATTCGACCTAGTACTCGGTTTTGGTCATCAATAACCGTGGCAGAAATTAAATCGTACTTCTCAAAAATACGCACCACTTCTTTTTCAGAGGTCATGCCATGAACTGCTGCCTTGTGCTTATCTACTAAGGATGAAACCAAAGTGTCTTCATCATGAGTTAGTAGGTTATTCAGTTTGAGAGCACCTACATAGTGACCTTTACGATCCCGAACAATTAAATCAATCAAGGAATCTGGTAGCTTACCTATTTTACGCAGCAGTCTTAAAACCACTTCTAAAGTTACATCTTCACGTACGGCGATAAAATCGGTTGTCATGATTCCACCCGCAGTATTTTCAGGGTAGGTTAAGCCAATTTCAACTGCAAAACGTTCCTCTTTAGGTAGGCTTTGTACCAGATCTTGTTGGTCTTGGCGAGGTAAAGACTGTGCAATATCGACGATATCATCAGTTTTTAAGTTTTCAACTGCCTCTAAAATTTCAGTTTTATCAAGACGTTGTAAGAGTGATGAGCGAACCTCATCATTGATATGGGGCAGGATTTCACCTTGTAAACAAGTTTCGATCTGTTCCCACAACTCATGGCGCTGTGCAGGGGCAGTAGCCTCTAAAATCTCAGCAATTTCTTCCGGGACAAGCCTCGACAATAATGAGGTAATAGCGATAAAATTGTTATCTTCAACCGCTTGTAGTAGCTGTTCTGTGAGCAGACCATTGTCATTTGGGTGGTGAGAATTAAGCATAGGCGTGCTAACAAGTTAATTATTTAAGTGGTGCTTATTTTAACAAGTATTTAAGGTTAAAACCTAACTTGATAGAGATATTTGCATAATACCTAAATCCTGCAAGTGCTTGCACACATATAGCACAAGCTCTTGATTCGTATAGCGAATTTTAATTCTTCGGGAATATCAATAAGTATTCCGCTCGAATTAAAATCACTATATAAATCAATATCTTGCACTATATATGCACAATCACTTGCAGAATTTAGGTAATATAAAGTGCTGTTTTATGCAACTCATAAATTGTGCTTTAATTATGAAAAGGTCTCTGATAAATTAAAGATATATTTCGATCATGTTGATCTGCATATAGGCTTAAATTAAAGTGATTAATTTGAGTATAGAGTCCAGCAGCAAAGGAATCTTGTTTAGATGACAGGGTTTCTTTTTGGTGCCTCAGCGTACCATCACCAACAGACCGAGGAATCATCATCGAAACTTCGGTGTTAGATATTTGGTGTTTTCCCATTACGCCCATGGCTAAAGAAGGGCTTTTAATGAAATCTAACCCTAGTGATAGGGTTTTAGTTGCGGTTTGTATGTTGTTTATAAACAAATTTTTACCAGCGTAATTTATGGTTTTGTATTCTGCCCCTATATTTAATAAACCAGTGTTTAACAAATCAATGCTATAAGTTAATTTTCCACCTTTAGCATAGCGTTTTTCTGCACCATAAAAAGCCAGGCTATTATTTTCGATAGCCGAAAAAGTACTTAGTTGCCAGTTTTTATAAGCGATTGCAGCTGAAACTCCTTTGGCATTAATCCCATCTAAAGATTTTTTCATTTGGTCAGTAAAATTGCTGCCAATTTCAAAGTTTATATCTCCAGAATGAAGTTTTATCTTTTGTAGTTGCCTTGAATCTGCAAACATACTGCTATCAAAGCCAGAAAAACCAACGATATTGTGAGTAGATGAATGGTCGGTTAATTTTTCACTAAAAGATAATTTGCCTTGTTTTAAGTTAATAATTGCAGGTCTTTTCTGTGGAGAGATAGAATAATACAATTGGTTGTGAAAATTTGATTGATAGGGTTTTTCAAGAGTTTTAAAGAGGGCTTGATAGTCACGTCCATATTGGTCTAAAAAAGCAGCCTTAAAAACTTGCGGTTTAAACCCTGTAGGCAACCTAACAGTAGCAGCTTTTAGAGGGATAACTTGATGATTAATGGTTTTAAAAGAAGTAGTGCCTATTGGGCTAAAAGCGGCAACAAAATCGGCACGACCTTGACCATATTGTTGCAGGTTATATCCAATAAAAGTTTGGTCAGCGGTATTTAAAATAATTTGTGCTAATTGTTTACCCGTTAAATGTTGCCAACGACTCTTCATGGTTGCAATCGCACCCGAAATATGGGCGGCTGCTCCAGAAGTTCCTACTAAGATTATCCTTTCATTTACAGGACCTCGTATCTCATTTTTTCCGGGAGCCATTATAAATCTAGTTTGAACAAGAGGGTCAGTACCAGGGTAACTGGAGTAACTAGCTCTGGTAGATAAATCACCGCCCAAAGCTCCCACAATAATAAGATTGTTTCTTAAGTCGGTATGAGTAATCGAAGACTGTGTGGTAGTGTCTTGAGAGATAAAAGTGCTTAAATTAGAGTTGCTATTACCCGCAGCATGAACAATCGCCATTCCAGAAGTAATTATTTGCCGTGCGATATTACGGTCGGTTATGTGAGACTTGACGCTATGGGGCAGAGCTTTGACTTCGGCATCCGTACCAGTAGACAGCCATAACCCGCCAAATTCAAAAGAAATGTTGGCGGCGACAGCCCCATGATTATTTGCCCACTCTAGCCCTTTCCACATATTGGAATCTGTTGTATAGCCTAAATAATCGGCAATAACTCCATGGATAATTGCGGTACTAGGAGCCTTGCCGACTCCTGTTATTCTAGAACCGACAATTTGGGATATGCTATTGCCATGCAAGCCAACTTCTGTGGGTCCAGGGATGTAAAAATAACCATCATCATGCGGGTTATTCCATTGTCTAGAAGATGTTCTGCGATGAATTAAAGATTTAACTGCACTAACATCGTAATCTACATTCACAGTCCTAGTGCCAGTATCTAAAACTGCAACCAACGATCCCTGTCCTGTAAAACCATTATTATGCCAATGCTCGATTCCAATAAATTCAGGGTCGGTTGGAACTGG
>CAZRMK010000008.1:22855-33197 GCA_964601165.1 uncultured Piscirickettsiaceae bacterium
AGTAGGAACTGGAGTAGGAACTGGAGTAGGAACTGGAGTAGGAACTGGAGTAGGAACTGGAGTAGGACTAACGGCTTTTCCACCGCCGCCACATCCAGTTAATAAAACAGAGCTTACTAATATAAAGTAAGCCAATGTAAGTAAGGTTTTATTTCGCATTTATAGAAGGCACGTTGTTCTAGTTGCCGTTAAAATATAAGTTTGATTAGGCTTCCTGTGCTTCTTGCTGATGTAAGCTTCTTGCTCCACCTGACTTTCTATCATGGCTAGAAATTTTTTCTTTATGTTTAATAATTTGACGGTCAAGTTTATCAATAAGTCCGTCAATAGAAGCATACATATCTTCACTTTTATGTTGTGCAAATAAGTCAGCCCCTGATACGTGAACGGTTGCATCTGCTTTTTGTTCTTGTTTTTCGACGCTAAGAATAACGTGAATATTAGTTACGTGATCAAAATGACGGGTAAGTTTACTAAATTTAGTTGTCACGTATTCTCTTAAAGAATCTGTAATATCGATGTGGTGACCAGTAATATTAATTTGCATAAGAAAGCTCCTTTGCTTGTGATTGTTATTATTGTTTCCAGTTTCAGTATATCACAGAAAAGCACGAGAATAATAATGGAGAGGAGGATACTTTTGAGATACTATTAAGGGTTTGGGATGTCATTTTATGAAAAGTTTTCACCCAGATAAACCCGTTTAACATCGGCATTATTAAGGACTTCTTCAGGAGTTCCTGAAGCTAAAATTTTGCCAGAATTTAAAATATATGCTTGATCGCATACTTTAAGAGTTTCACGCACATTGTGGTCGGTAATAAGGATACCAATATTTTGATTTTTAAGATGGAGAATAATGTTTTGGATGTCTTTTACTGAAATGGGGTCAACGCCAGCAAAAGGCTCGTCAAGTAAAATAAAATTTGGTTCCATAGCCAAAGCACGAGCGATTTCAACTCGTCGTCTTTCGCCGCCCGATAATGCTTGACCTACTTGGGTAGTAATGTGACCTATTTGTAAGTCTTCAATAAGATGTTGATATTTTTGCACTCGTTGGGCAGATGATAATTCAGGACGCATTTCTAAAATAGCCATAATGTTGTCGGTAACGGTTAGCTTTCTAAAAATTGAGGCTTCTTGTGGCAGGTAGCCAATGCCTAATTTGGCTCGTTCATGGATGGGAAGTTGGCTAATTTCTTGTTCATCTAAAAAAATTTGTCCACTATCATTTGAAACCAGCCCTGTCATCATATAGAAAGTAGTGGTTTTACCCGCGCCATTAGGACCTAATAGTCCTACCACTTGACCGCTGTCAACCTCCAAATCAACTGAGGTAACAACCACCCGTTTTTTATAGCTCTTAGCAAGACCTTTGGCGTATAAATGTGCCATTTAATGTGTCTCTTTTTCAGGATAAAAAATCATTTTTACTCTTTGGGGATCATCTTCAGTTGATTTAGCCGCAAGGGTTCTAGTGTTAAGGTCATAAGTGATATGCGAACCTCTAATTGAGCTTTTACCTGCTTGATAAATAAAAGCTTGCCCTACAAAAATGACCTTATTTTCAATAACTAGGAAAGTGATTTTATTTGCTTGACCTTCAATCCAAGATTGTTCTTCGGGTAAAAAGCGTTTAAAAGTACCTTGATTACCGATAGCAATAGCTTTTTCAATCTGACCAGCAGGGTGAGTTAAAGTGACTTTATCACCAGTGATTTGAGTAGTGCCTTGCACCACTTTAACCGAACCACGGTAAATGCTGATACCTTGTGTTTCTTTAACCTCTAAGCTATCTGCGGTAATTTCTATTGGCAAGCTCTCATCTGGTGGGGGAGTTGCATAGGAATAGGTTGGTATTAATAGTATTACTATGGCATATAAAAAAAATGTATTAATTCGGTTCATGGATTGTTTTCACATTAGAGAGTAAATTAAAGTGCCTATCTTGTAAATTAGCTTGTAATCCCGTTCCTGTAATCTTAGTTTGGGGCAGTTTTATTACCACTGGTTGCGAGGTGAATACTTGTTGTGTTTCGTTATTATAGGTAATTTTTTGGGTCAATAAAGTTTTATGTTGCGGTTGCTTGTTGTTTGATACTATTGTTGAAAAGCGGTTAATAACTACATCTTTTAAAAAAGTCATGTCGTTTTCTGGGTTTAAAAAGGCTTGTTGGCTTTCAATTACATTGCTATGCTCTAAAGTCGTTAAAATAATAAAAGGTTGAGTGAAATAAGTAATATTTTCTTCTCTTTGATGGCGAATAACTTCAGCCCTAATATAACTTTGGCGTGTTAAATCTTGTGGGTTTTGTTGCCAAGTTTGGGTGTTAAAAAACTGCCAGCTGTAGTCAGAAGCTTTATGAGCTTCGATATTATTGGTTTGAATGTTTAAAGTATTTTGTTTGAGGATGATAAGAACTGTCGCAATGGCGGCAATAAAAATGGCAATAAAAGACAGGGTGCGTTTCAACGTAAAAAGAAATCCATGTGCTGTTGCCATGAACCTTGTGCCCGCATAATCATTTCACAGGTTTCTCTAACACAGCCTTGGCCGCCTTTAAATTGCGAAATATAATCCACTCTAGACTTTACTTCACTATCACCATCTGCTGGAGTAATCGCCAATCCAACACGGGTTAAGATAGGAAGATCTAGTATGTCATCGCCAATATAGGCTATTTCGCAAAGCTCTATTCCTAAATCTTTAACCAGTTTTAAGAAAGTTGGCAGTTTATCTGGCACCCCTTGATGAACATGCTTAACTTTTAAATCAGCCATGCGCTTAGTAACTAGCAGAGATTTTCTTCCCGTAATAATGGCAATATCAACATTAGATTTTTGCAACAAGACCATGCCGTGACCATCACGAGTATTGAATGCCTTATACTCTTGACCATCTTCACCGTAAATAAGCCGATTATCGGTCATGACTCCATCAACATCTAAAATAAGGAGTTTAGTTTTTTTAGCTTTTAAAGTTAAAGCATTTGAAACTTGAGTCATGATGTTTCCTCTCGATTTTTTTACGCCACAGTACGGAAGTAAACTAACACGAGATAGCCAATAAAGCTAGCTAAGAGTAATATCCCTGCTTTTCTATGGATAACTGCTTTGCCTTTTCGAGGAATGGCGAGCAAGATCAAGGCAAGAGTAAAGCCTAACAGAACAGGGTAATCTATATGAACAACGTTACTATCAATTATAGAAGGTGCTAAAATTGCAGGCACAGCTAATACTGCCAAAATATTAAACAAGTTAGAGCCAATTATATTACCAATCAGGAGATCAGATTGTCCTTTTTTGATAGCGGCAATAGCGGCTGCCAGTTCTGGCAAGCTGGTACCTACGGCTACTATGGTTAAGCCAATCACAACATCGGGAACTTCAAAAATATAAGCAATATCAATCGCTCCCCAAACCATAAGTCTGGCGCTTCCCATTAATAGAACCAACCCAACGGTTAAAAGTATTAATGATTTCTTAAGGCTCATGCTAGGAACGTCGGTAATTTCCTCTTCGGTTTCTTGTGCAAGAGAGTCAGTAGGATCCATGTTTCTATTGATTTTAATCATCCAATACATAACCATAACTAGTAGTGTTAGTAGGATAATGCCGTCCATCAACCCTAAATGGCTATCTAGAATTAACAACAAACCAATAATAGAAATACCCATTACTACAGGTAATTCACGTTTAAGCAATGAGGATTTAACTATAATGGGTGCTAAAATGGCTGTAGCCCCTAAAACTAGTCCGACGTTGGCAATGTTAGAGCCGACTACATTACCAACGGCTAGCCCAGGGTTGCCTTCAAGTGAGGCGAATACTGAAACGATGATTTCAGGTAAAGAGGTTCCAAAACCTAAAACCACGACCCCGATTATTAAAGGTGAAATGTTTAGATGGATAGCCGTACTAGCAGCACTGTCGATAAAAATATCGGCACTCCAAACTAAAATAACCAGCCCAACTAATAGAGCGATAGAGGGCAGAAGGAGAGCTTCAAGCATCTAAAAAACCTTTAAGTATGCAACAAAGCTTGTTATTATAGTTTAAGTTTATAATTAAATATAAGTTTTATTTATGTCTAGTAAATAAGGGAGCTAAGCTTTTGTGGAAAATTTAATAATTGGGGCAGAAGGCTGGTTGCATGAAAGTTGGCATGGTGATTTTTATCCTGAAGGATTACCAGAAGATTGGCGGTTAGATTTTTATAGTCAGCAATTTAAATGTGTGCTGGTAGCAGAAAAACAGTGGTTATCTTGGGAGAAAAGTCAGCTTGAAGAAATAGCAGAATCTCTTGCAGGGGAGTCTTTTACTCTGGTTTTTAAATTAATTCAAAATGTAACGGCAGAAAATTTAAATAGGTTAAAAAATATTATTGCAAGTTTAGCTGGGGTGTCAATTAGATTGTTAATTAACCCTAGTCAATCGGCAGTTAAAAATTTACCTAAGTTTTTTAATGATATTTCTATAACTTTTGTGGAAGATTCTGCTACTGCTAAAAGGGGACGTTACCCTTTTTCTTTCTCAGAAAAGTGGTCATGGTCTGTTGAAGATCAAGTTCTTTATGGTGATCCCTTGGCATATGTAACATCTTTACCAGAAAATTCTAAACAACAAGTGCAGCTCTTACAGTCTTTTGCAGAGTCTTTACCTAAAGACCAAGCCAAGGATTTAAAAGGCTTAGAGGGAATTCCTTTCATTATTTCAGAAAAGCAGGTAAAGACTTCACAGTTAATACAGTTGCAAACCTTAGCAGAATTATTAGGGTTTTAGTATTCATGTTTCCAATGCGGTATAATTTTAGCCTATAAACACTAAAACCTACCAAAGTCCCATAAAAAAATGACAGAAAAAACTTTAATTGCAATTAATAATGTAACCTTTAAACGTGGTAATCGAATCATTTTTGATAATTTAACCTTAGCGATTCCCAAAGGAAAAATTACTGCAATTATGGGGCCTAGTGGCTCAGGAAAAACAACCCTGCTAAAATTAATTGCAGGACAACTAAAGCCTGATTATGGTGAAATTTTAGTAAAAGGATTGAATGTTCATCAATTACCCAGAAATTCACTTTACAATTTACGAACCAAAATGGGAATGTTGTTTCAAAGTGGTGCTTTATTAACCGATTTAAACGTGTTTGATAATGTTGCCTTTCCAATTAGAGAGTTAACTAAATTTTCTGAAGAATTAATTCGGCCACTAGTGCTAATGAAATTACAATCTGTTGGTTTGCGTGGTGCTCAAAACTTGATGCCTGCTGAATTATCTGGCGGAATGTCGCGTCGTGTTGCTTTAGCGAGAGCCATCGCACTTGACCCGGAAATGATTTTTTATGATGAACCTTTTACTGGTCAAGACCCTATTACAATGGGAGTTTTAGTTAAATTGATTCGTAAACTGAATGACAGTTTAGGCTTATCAAGCATTGTGGTGTCTCATGATGTCCAAGAAGTGCTTTCAATTGCCGATTTTGTTTGTATTTTATCCGCAGGTAAAATCATCGTACAAGGTGCTCCTGAGGTTTTAAAACAGTCTTCTTCAGAATATGTAAAACAGTTTTTAACTGGTCAGCCAGACGGTCCCGTGCCGTTTCATTTTCCAACTACGCCCTATTTAAGCGATTTGTAGAATGGGGCAAGTAATAGATCTTCTAGCATCATTTTTATCATACCTTGGTAGGAATTTTAATAATATACTTATTAGTATTGGACGCTTTAGTCTATTTTTAATACTGCTACTACCCGCTTTGCCGACAGGTTTGTGGCGAGTAAAGTTATTAATTAAACAAGTTTATTTTACTGGAGTTTTATCCCTTCCAATTATATTAACCGCAGGACTTTTTGTCGGCATGGTACTTACCTTACAGGCTTATAATGTACTATCAGATTATGGCTCCGAAGAAGCAGTAGGAACCATGACCGCCTTAACTTTATTGCGTGAGCTAGGTCCCGTAGTAACAGCTTTACTGTTTGCAGGGCGAGCAGGCTCGGCTATGACGGCAGAAATTGGTCTAATGAAATCAACAGAACAGTTATCAGCCCTAGAAATGATGGCAGTTGACCCGCTAAAGTTTGTGTTTGCTCCGCGTTTTATGGCAACTATTATTGTAGTACCCATGCTCTCTATGTTATTTATTGCCATGGGAATACTAGGAGGGTATTTAGTTGCCGTAGGTTGGCTAGGTGTTGATGAAGGGGTTTTTTGGTCACAAATGAATCGACATGTTGACTGGAATGAAGATGTTATGAGCGGAGTGATTAAATCTATTGCTTTCGGATTTGTTATTGCTAAAATAGCTTTGTATCAAGGTTATAATGCCATTCCTACCTCAGAGGGAGTGAGCAATGCCACTACCAGAACAGTTGTTCATGCATCATTGGGTATTTTGGCAGTGAATTTTGTACTAACAGCTTTAATGTTTAATTAAAATTTTTCAACCTAAATTCTGCAAGCACTTGCAGGGTTTAGGGTAGAGGTTAAAAAATATGAAGCGTCAAAAAATAATAGAAATTTGGGTTGGAGCTTTGGTATTAATGTCATTAGTAGCATTAACCTTTATAGCTTTTAAAGTAAGCAATTTTCAAGGCTGGAAAGATCGTCCAACCTATTCTATTTCTGCGTTATATATGAATATAGGCGGTTTAAAGGTCAGAGCCCCCGTTAAAATTAGTGGCGTAGTGGTAGGGCGGGTAGTTGCTATTGCTATTGATCCACAAACCTTCCAAGCTCGGGTAACTATGGATATTTATAAAGAATTTAACAACCTTCCTATTGATACCTCAGGTGCTATTTTCACTTCTGGTTTACTAGGAGATCAGTTTATAGCCCTACAACCAGGTGGTGACGAAGAATTTTTACAAGATGGTGACGAGCTGTTCTTAACTCAGTCAGCATTAGTGCTAGAAGAGTTAATTGGACAATTTCTAACTAACTTTGCAGATAGAGGAGAATAACAGTATGCAAATTTTAACCAAGAATCTAAAATGGTTTTTTGTCATACTTTTGTCAGTAGGATTGTTTTCTACTCAAGCTTACGCCATAGACCAGTCTGACCCCCAAAAAATGATAGAACAGATCTCTAATAAACTAATGAAAAAAGTTGAAATATATAGAGAAGAACTAGAAACAGACCCATATAAATTTAGACCTTTTGCAGATGCCTATATACTACCCTATTTAGATGCCCCAAGAATGGCACGTTTTGTAATGGCACGTTTTTGGCGAATCGCGACTGAGCAACAACAACAAGACTTTGTAGAAGCTTTTACCAACAGCCTTATTCGTTCTTATGCAGGTAGTATGTTAGAGCTAAATATTACTAGAGTAGAAGTTGGCAATGTACAACAAGAACGTCCCAGCAGAGCTCAAGTAACGGCAGAAGTTTTTCGAGCAGATGGTAGATCAACAACAATTGTTTATCGAGTTTTTCTAGATAAAAACACCCAAAACTGGATGATTTATGATGTTGCCATGGAAGGGATTAGTTTATTAATAAATTACCGTAAATCCTACGCCTCAGAGTTTGCCAAAAAAGGTATTGATAAAGTAATAACCGAAATGCAGCAAAGACACGCTAATTTTTTAAAATCTCGTTAAAACCTAAATCCTGCAAGTGCTTGCACGCATATAGCACAAGCTCTTGATTCATATAGCGAATTTTAATTCTTCGGGAATATCAATAAGTATTCCGCTCGAATTAAAATCACTCTATAAATCAACATCTTGCACTATATACATTTAATGATTTGATGCAGGATTTAGGTAAAAATCTAAAAATTAAAAGGCAACAACTCCATGGAAAATATAATAACAAAGAATTTAATCCCAATAATTCTTTGTGGCGGAGCAGGTTCGCGACTCTGGCCCGTTTCTCGAGAAAACCATCCCAAACCGTTTATAAAACTCAAAGACGGGCAAAGCCTGCTACAAAAAGCCTACTTACGTGGAGCTATGTTAGATAATGTAAGCAATATTATAACTGTAACTAATCAAAACCTTGCTTTTCAAACCCAAAACGAATATCAAAAAGTTTCTAAATTAGTTGTTTCTAAGCCAGCTAAAAGTGAAATAAACAAACCAATAAACAACACCATTATTTTAGAACCCACTGCTCGTAATACAGCAGCAGCCATTGCTTTAGCAACTATTCAAGCAGCTGAAGATTATGGTTCTGAAGCCATACTACTAATATTAGCCGCCGACCATTTAATTCTAGACCAACAAGCCTTTTATAAAGCCGTTAACCAAGCAAGTCAACTAGCACAAAAAGGCAAGCTAGTTACCTTCGGAATACAACCCACTTCACCAGAAACAGGCTATGGATATATCAAATTTAAACAAAATAAAGTTATTAACTTCATAGAAAAACCCACTCTAGACAAAGCAATAGACTACGTTAGTAGTGGCAACTATTTATGGAACTCAGGAATGTTCTGCTTTAAAGCAACAACCATGCTACAAGAAATGGCACAACACAGCCCAGACACTCTAAACGCCAGCCAGCTATGCTTGCAACAATCAAAAGCCTTAACCAAAAAAGCAACACCAGAGCCAGAAGAAACACCCGAGAAAACGCCACAAAAAGACACATTTAATTTAATTAAACTCAACCCAGAAAGTTTTAACCTCATCCCAGATAGCTCCATAGATTATGCAATTATGGAAAAAACCACCAACATCGCCGTAGTGCCATGTAATATAGGCTGGAGTGACGTTGGCTGCTGGAACTCATTTGGTAGCCTAGTTACCGCGGACAATAATGGCAATCGTATTACAGGCAACGCCCTAATAGAAGACAGTAAAAACTGCACCATACACAGTCAAAGCAGAGCAGTAGGTCTTGTAGGCGTAAACAACCTTATTATAGTAGACACACCAGACGCACTATTAATAGCCAACAAAGACAAAGCACAAGATGTTAAAAAAATCTACACCCAACTTAAAGAAAAAAATCATCAAGCCTACAAAATTCATCGTACCGTGCAACGCCCATGGGGCAACTACACCGTTCTAGAAGAAGGCACACAATTTAAAATAAAACGCATAGAAGTCAATCAAGGAGCTAGGCTTAGCCTACAAAGTCATCAGCATCGTTCCGAACACTGGGTAGTAATAAGCGGCATAGCAGGAGTTTTATGTGGTGAAAATAAGCTAACATTAAAAGCCAACGAATCTACTTTTATTCCAGCCCAAGAAAAACACTACCTCGAAAACCAAGGCACCGAACTACTAATAATAATAGAAGTACAAACAGGCACTTATCTAGGAGAAGACGATATAATTCGCTACGAAGACCTTTATGGCAGAGAATAAAGGGGTCGGAGTTAATTAAGCCACTAACCAATTTTTTTCACAACCTTTTTCTTCCACCCTACAGGTCTTCCTCTATTTTTGATAGTTAAATCATAACCAGTTAAAGCTTTAATTTCAGCGATAAACTTGTCATTACCAAGAGCCATCCCCCTATTCGTTATATCACGAATATTAGCAATAAATTTATCAGGTAAATCCTGTAAAAATAATTCTTGGTAGTTTTTTATTCTATCTTGCTTAGATTTACCCAGCTCAAGATATTTTTCATGCGGAACGCATAACTCAGACACCTGACCTAAAGCATTAATTTGATAACTTGAAAAGCCATAATTGGCAGGATCATCCACCATTCCTGCACGAACAGGATTTAACTCAATGTAACGATACACACTGAGAGACCTTTGCATAAATGGGGTGCGAAAAAAGGGGACGTTACCCTTTTCTTAAGTAAACAATAGCTACAGTCCTCTTTGGAAAAGGGGACGCTACCCTTTTCTATTAACTCTGACCCCTTTAACTTTTTTTGACCAACTCTGACCCCTTTTGACCGAGAGGAAGAGAGGAAGAGAGGAAGAGAGGAAGAGAGGAAGAGAGGAAGAGAGGAAGAGAGGAAGAGAGGAAGAGAGGAAGAGAGAAGAAAAAAGGGTAACGTCCCCTTTTCCTTCACCAAGGCAATATAATTATGATATAATACAATCATTAAAAAGAGATAAGTGATATAGTGAAAGTGATTAAATGGCAACCAAAAGCGTTAAAGCAACTTAAAAAGTTTAAAGATGCTTTGGTTATTGGTCGTATTTTAAAGGCTGTTGATAGTTTGAAAAACTCTGCTAATACTGCTGATGTTAAGGCATTAAAAAATCATAGTTATCAGTATCGTTTGCGAGTTGGTAATTATAGGGTGATGTTTAATGTAGATGAGATGGTTGAAATTATCCTAGTCGAAGAGGTGAAAAAACGAGATGAACGCACATATTGATTATCAAATTATAGAGCAGGGCGGAAAACCTGCTTT
>CAZRMK010000009.1:0-32790 GCA_964601165.1 uncultured Piscirickettsiaceae bacterium
ACCATAAAAGGTGAAATAAATTAACAAATTTACAGAATAAAACTTGCTTAACCTTCTGGATCCGTTGATATCGTTCTGCTTTAGTTCCACTATAGAATAGGCTATGTTTTGACTGCCATCTATAAATTCTTTGAGGTGTTCAATTGTGTTTAATTTTTCTAAATTCATAATCGTTTTCATAGTTATAGATTATGAACAGAAATTTTTACTTTAGGATCATTTTATGTTGGAAATAAGCATATATTTCAGGCTCATTTCATATTGGACAAGGCTATCACTTGCAGGATTTAGGTGAAAGATATCGGTAGTCCCAGTGATTATTCAACTGCCATTTTTTGGGAGGGAAGGGTTTTAGGGTGTTTTTTTCGAGTAGATATTCAAACTTTGCACGGTTAACGAGTCTAGCCCCTAGTGATTTTAAGTGACTTGTTTCTACTTGGGTATCTATTACTTCAAAGCCCCATTCTTTGAGTTGTTCGCATAAAGCCACTAACGCCACTTTTGAAGCATCAGAAGTTTTGGCGAACATAGATTCCCCAAAAAACATTTTGCCGATAGCAATGCCATATAACCCACCTACCAGCTCATTTTTTTGCCATACTTCAACCGAATGGGCATAGCCATCATTATGTAAGTTCTGGTAGGCATTAAGCATCTCTTCTGAAATCCAAGTGCCGTCTTGATCAGGTCTAGAGATTTTTGCACAATTTTTCATAACATCTGTGAATGCAGTATCTAGGGTAACGGTAAACTTTTTTTTGCGTAGCGTTTTCTTTAAGCTTTTCCTAACAATTAAATCTTTAATAAATAAAACCGATCTTGGGTTGGGAGTCCACCATAAAATAGGTTCATTTTCATTAAACCAAGGAAAAATTCCTTTGCGGTACGCAGCTATCAACCATTCAGAAGTTAAATCCCCTCCTATTGCCAACAGACCATCAGGGTCTGTTAGAGCTAGCTTGGTGGGAGGGAATATAACAGGGTAAGGCTCAAGCCAATAGGGTTGCTGTACTCGTTTTTCTATAGAAGTCTGCATCTTTAATCATTTTAGCTTAGAATGTTGACCATTATAAATTATTTTAGACAGTTATACTCTATGACCCAATTTGTTCACCTTCATGTCCACTCCGAATACTCGATTGTCGACTCGACCCTTAAAATTAAAAATTTAATATCTCTAGCAGAAAAACATCAACAACCTGCCATTGCTTTAACTGATCATATTAATTTATTTGCTTTAATTAAATTTTATACCAAAGCGATGAGTGCGGGAATTAAGCCGATTATTGGGGCAGATGTTTTGGTGGAATCAGCAACGGGTGAGGTTTTTAAAGTGGTATTGCTGTGTCAAAATGAGCAGGGATATTTAAATCTTTCTCACTTAATTTCTAAAGCTTACCTTAAAAATCAAAAAATAGTTAATCATGATAATAGAGCACTGATTAAACAAGATTGGCTGGCGAATTTTAATGAAGGGCTAATTGTTTTATCTGGTGGCATAGAAGGCGATGTTGGGCAGGCTATTTTGGCAGAAAAACCTAATTTAGTAGCGAGTCGATTAAATTGGTGGAAAAACTATTTTCCAGAACGTTTTTATTTAGAGTTGGTGCGTACCGGACGAGATAATGAAGAGGTTTATATTGCAGATGCGATAGAAGTAGCGAGTGGTTATGATCTTCCAGTGGTGGCAACCAATGATGTTCGGTTTGAAAAACCAGAAAATTTTGAATCACATGAAGTTAGAGTGTGTATCAATCAGGGGTATGTGTTAGAAGATTCTCGTCGCCCAAAAAAATATAATGAAGAACAATATTTTCGTACTTCAGAAGAAATGATAAAGTTGTTTGAAGATATTCCCGAAGCGATTGAGAATACTGTAGAAATTGCACGGCGTTGTAGTTTGGATCTTACTTTAGGAGCTTATTTTTTGCCTGATTTCCCTATTCCTGAGGGCATGACTGAAGCAGAATATTTTATTGCAGAATCTAAAAAGGGTTTAGAAAAACGTCTAGAATTTTTATTCTCTCACCTTTCACCCGAAGAGTTTACTACAAAGCGACAAGCATACGATGATCGCCTGAAATTTGAACTAGATATTATTATTCAAATGGGGTTTCCTGGATACTTTTTTATTGTTGCCGATTTTATCCAATGGGGAAAAGACCAAGGAATTCCTGTTGGGCCTGGTAGGGGTTCAGGAGCAGGATCTTTAGTCGCTTATGTTTTAAAAATTACCGATTTAGATCCGCTTGAATATGACCTGCTGTTTGAAAGATTCTTAAATCCTGAAAGGCTTTCTATGCCTGATTTCGATGTAGATTTTTGTATGGAGCGTCGTGATGAGGTGATTGACTATGTTGTACAGCATTATGGGCGTGATCATGTATCGCAAATTGTTACCTTTGGAACTATGGCGGCTAAGGCAGTAGTGCGTGATGTTGGACGAGTTTTAGGGCTGGGTTATGGCTTAGTCGATAGTGTTGCTAAGTTAATTCCGAATGATTTAGGGATTAAACTAAAAGATGCTTTGATACAAGAACCAATGATGCAAGAACGTTATGATAATGAAGAAGATATTAAAACTTTGCTAGATTTTGCTTTAAAGTTAGAAGGCACGGTGCGTAATACTGGTAAGCATGCTGGTGGAGTGGTAATAGGCCCTAAGCCTTTAGAGCAATTTTGTCCTATTCTTTGTGATGCAGACGGTTCTAGTGTTATGACTCAACTAGATAAAGATGATGTAGAAACAGCAGGATTGGTTAAATTTGATTTTTTGGGGCTAAGAACTCTAACCATTATTGATTGGGCGTTGCAGGAGATTAATGGCTCAAAACAACAAGGTGAAGTTGGTTTTATAGAAATAGAGCGTATTCCCTTGGTTGACTCCAAAGTATTTGAACTTATTAAAACCGGTAAAACAACAGGAATATTCCAGTTAGAGTCTTCTGGTATGCAAAACCTTATTGTGCGTTTAAAGCCAGATTGTTTTGAAGATATTATTGCTTTGGTCGCTCTGTTTCGTCCAGGGCCTTTGGAATCGGGGATGGTGGATAATTTTATTGCCCGTAAGCATGGTAAAGAAAAAGTCTCTTATCCTGATCCTCAATATCAACACTCATCATTGCAACCTATTTTAGAGCCGACCTATGGGGTTATTTTATATCAAGAGCAGGTGATGCAAATCGCTCAGGTATTGGCAGGTTATACCTTAGGTGGGGCAGACGTATTACGCCGTGTAATGGGCAAGAAGAAGCCAGAAGAAATGGCAAAGCAACGTTCTGTATTTAAAGCCGGAGCGTTAAGTCTTAATATTGATGGCGACTTAGCAACCAAAATTTTTGATTTAGTTGAAAAGTTTGCCGGTTACGGTTTTAACAAGTCTCATTCGGCAGCCTATGCTTTAGTTTCTTATCAATCTGCTTGGCTTAAAACTCATTACCCTGCCGAATTTATGGCGGCACAAATTTCATCAGATATGGATAACACTGAAAAAGTGGTTCATATGGTTAACGAATGTTATAGCATGGGCTTAAAAATACGCCAGCCAAATATTAATGAATGTCAGATTCATTTTAAAGCACTTAAAGTTAAGGCTAAATCTGACTCTCAAAAGGTAGAAGTACAAGAAGAGCAAAAAGAACTTTATTATGGCTTAGGAGGCATAAAAGGAGTCGGTGAAGCCGCTCTAGAAGGTATTATTGAAGAGAGAAATAATAACGGCAACTATCAAAGCCTGTTTGATTTTTGCATGCGTGTTAATAACAAAGACAGTAAGAAGGTTAATAAACGTGTAATTGAAGCCCTAATACTATCTGGAGCTTTTGATTGTTTACACGATAATCGCCATGCAATGTTACAAAGTATGCCAATGGCATTACAAAAAGCAGTGCAAAAACAACAAGATTTAGCCGCTGGGCAATCAGATTTATTTGGTGATTTAGACACTTTTGAGGCAGAAAATCAGGATTCATTATTAGAGGTTATTGAATATACTGATAAAGAAAGGCTCAAATTAGAAAAAAACATGCTGGGCCATTATATGACAGGCCATCCGATTCAAGCCTATCGCAAAGAACTTAATGCTATTGTAGGCTATCAACTTAAATCGTTACAGCCTGAAAAATGGAATAAAAAATGGGCAGCCGGCTTAATTGTAGAGTCTAGAAGCAAAACCACTAAATCTGGTTCTAAAATGGGATTTATTGCTTTAGATGATCAAACCGCTCGTTTAGAAGTGGTGTTAAGGCCAAATGTTTATGAATCATCTCAAAGTGTATTGGTGACAGATACGGTGGTTTTGGTTTATGGAGAAGTGGCAGAAGATACCTTTAATGGTGGTATTAAGCTAGATGCAGAACAGGTAGTTTCTTTAGCAGAATACCGTGCCGAAAAAGCTAGAGCTATTAAGTTGCAGGCCAACCATCAAATAGATAAAAATAATATTCAAAAGCTAGCTGATTTATTAGCAGAATATAAAGTAGCAGAGCATCAAATAGGATTGCCGATTGTGATTGACTACCAGAATGAAACCGCAAAAGTTCAACTGGTTAGCATAGATGATTATTATGTTCTACCCGAAGACGATTTGCTAGACTTACTAAGAGCAGCAGGCTGGCAACCAGAGGTGGTGGATTAAGGGTATAATGGACTTAGGAATATAATACTTAAATCCTGCAAGTGCTTGCAGGATCTAGGTAAAAAAAGATTTCAACATAACTAAATAATAAAAAAAGGGGATAACATGAGTCACAAGCACATTATTATTATTCAAAAAGTATTTGCCCATCCAATTGCATCCAATATTAATTGGCAAAAGTTAAAACATACCTTAGAGCATTTTGGGGCAGATATTTCAATCGCTAAAAATAACCGAGTTCACATTGTGATAGCGGATAAAAGTCTGATTCTAGGGCTACCGCATCATGGTCATGATCTAGCAGATAAGTCAGAAGTGATTAAGCTGCGCCATTTCTTAGAAGAAGTTGGCTTGACACCAGATAAAGTAAAGTAGGTTTTCAGAGGAGTCCTAAATAAAGTATGTTAATGCTAATTTCTCCTGCCAAGGCGTTAGATGAAACCTTGTGGGGTAATAAATTTACTCCTACAGTTGCACATTTTTTACCTCAAGCACAAGCATTAATTCAGCAGTTGCAACAACTTGGACCTGTAGAAATTGGTCAGTTGATGAAATTAAGTGAAAAATTAAGTGAATTAAATTATCAGCGTTATCAAAACTGGATCTTGCCAATGGCCGAGCAAGCTAAGCCGGCAGTATTTTTATTTAAAGGCGATGTTTATCAAGGCTTGGATGCGGAAAGTTTAAGTGATGCTGCTGTGAATTACTTACAAAACCACTTAGGTATATTGTCTGGTTTATATGGGATACTAAGGCCTTTAGATAATATGCTACCTTATAGGTTAGAGATGGGAACAAAATTTGTAAATACTCAAGGTAAAAATTTATATCAGTTTTGGGGGGAACAAATAACAGTTTGGATAAATAAAATACTAGATCAAAGCCACTCAAAAACCTTAATTAATTTAGCTTCTCAAGAATATTTTAAAGTGATTCAACCTAAGAAAATAAAGGGTCAAATTATCACTCCTATTTTTAAAGAATGGAAAAATGGCCAGTATAAAATCATTAGTTTTTATGCCAAAAAATCTCGTGGTTTAATGGCAAGATATGCTGCTGAAAATAGGATAGAACAGGTAGAGGATTTGAAATTTTTTGATTATGGAGGTTATAGTTTTAATTCTGAACTTTCAAGCGAAACAAATTGGGTTTTTACGCGAAGACTTTAACCTAAATCCTGCAAGTGCTTGCACATATATGGCGTAAGCTATTAACTCGTATAGCAAATTTTAATTCTTTGTGTCGGTTTAGTGTAGCAAGTCCAATAAGTATCCACTCGAATAAAAATTGCTCTACAAATCAATAGCTTACGCCATATATGTGCAAGCACTTGCAGGATTTAGGTTTAATTTTAATTAGGTTTAAATATTCGGTCTAAATCTTCTGCTGTGAAGCGTAAATGAAAATTACAAATTTCATTGTGAATAACAATTTCGCCCTGCTCTGCGAGAAGTTTTCTGGCTTCTTCTTCTCCTAATGTTTTAATAACGTCTTCTACTTTTTCTTGGTTTTTTGGACAGTGGTATTGAATTTCTTGGCTTGTAAATAATTCCAATGTTTCTTGGTAAAATAAACGATGTAGTAGCTCGTCACTTTCTAAATGACATAGCTCTTTATCGCTAACAGTAGTGGCTAAGGACATAATTCTATCCCAGCCATCTTTATCTATATCATCGCTGTCGGGTAACTTTTGAATCATTACCGCCGCGAGGCTGGATGGGTTGGAAGCAATCCAAAGTTTGGTAGGAAGTTGTTCTGATTGACTGAAAAAAACTTCGAAGGAAGTTATTAAAGAATCTCCTGTACGTTCAACATAAGATTGAAAGTGGGTTTTAGTGTGGCTGTTTTCTATAGTAACTAAAATTTGACCATCTCCGAGTAGCTCGTCAGCAGTGATTTGTTCGGTAATGATTTGATTGGTTTTTGCCACACCACGAAGTTTTAAATTATCTGTTACTTCAACAACTAATAGGTTAACAGGGCCTTTACCTTGTACCTGTAAGGTGACTTTTCCTTTATGTTTCATCCCATTTGCGAGCATAATAGATAAAGCTGTTAATTCTCCTAGTAGTTTGCTAAGAACAACAGGGTAGTGACGATTTTCAAGCAGTTTTTCCCAAGCATGATCTATTTTTAAATGTTGTCCGCGAATGTTAAGGTTTTTAAATAAAAATCGTTGAATACTATCCATTGCTTTATCTCTTTAAGTTAGGGGTTTCCATTAGTAGAGTTATTTGCTTTCATTACAATAATTGCAGCCATAAATACAAACAAAGCAGAAACAAATAGTACAGCATCCATACCTGACCACTGATAAATTAACCCTGATAGCAGTACACCCACTAAACGCCCTGCGGCGTTTGCCATATAGTAGAAACCTATGTCTTTAGAGGTGCCGTCCTCATCAGCATAAGAGACGATTAGATAGGAGTGTACTGCTGAATTTAAGGCAAATATAAAGCCAAAAATTAACAACCCCACTACAATCACTATCTGTGGATTAAAATTAAGTAGTCCTATCATCAGTATTGGAATAACGCCCAATAATAGCCCGAGTTTCATTGCTGTATTAGGCGTTGGAGGACAGCTAGATTTAGCATTTATACCAGTTAATTTTGGCGATAATGCCTGTACTAATCCGTAGCCAATTATCCAAATTGCCATAAAAGTACCCACAGAAATGGGCTGCCAACCTAGCACACTAATTAAATAAACTGGTAAAGCGACTACAAACCAAATATCTCTAGCGCCAAATAAAAAGAATCGTGCTATGGATAATTTGTTAATAGCGGATGATTTTGAGAATAATGCTTTAAATTTAGTTTTGGACTTCTCCTTTCCATTGCTGGCATCAACCAGAATCATCGAAATGACCAATACTATGCTGATCATTATCGCTAATAAAGTGAGTGCATTTTCAAAACCAACTGAAGATAGTAGAAAAGCGCCAACAAAGAAGCCTACGCCTTTTAAGGCATTTTTAGAGCCTGTTAATACACTCACCCAGCGATACAGTTGACCACTTGCATCTGATGCCAATGATTTTATCGAGCTTTTGGCAGACATTTTATTTAAATCTTTGGCAATACCAGATAAGGACTGTGCTAGCATCACATAGGCAATGGTTAGTAGACTCTCATCTACCGTTAACATCATCAGAGCAATGATTTGTAAGGCTAACCCTACATTCATCGTCATTTTAAGACCAAACCTTGCACCTAGCCAGCCGCCAATTAAGTTGGTGACCATGCCAAAAAATTCATATAGCACAAAGAGCATGGCAATTTCAAAGGGTGAAAAACCAAGTTGCCAAAAAAATAATAGCACTAACATGCGTAATGCACCGTCAGTAACGGTAAACACCCAATAGTTTGCTGTAATTAGACTATATTGTTGTAGTGGCGACGACTTCAAGGCTAGGGTCTTTTAGTAGCCGCTTGATTAAGAACGACTACTTTTTTAGCCAACTCCATCATTCTAACCACATAGCCTATTTCATTGTCATACCATGCCAGTATTTTAACTTGAGTGCCATTCATAACCATAGTTGAAGCGGCATCGATAACTGCTGAACAAGTTTCGCCTTCATAGTCTACAGAAACCAGGGGGCGAGTTTCAAAGCCTAAAATATTTTTTAAATTCCCTTCAGAGGCCTCCTTAAAAAAGGCATTAACCTCTTTAACAGAGGTAGGTTTTTGCATTTCTAGTACTAAGTCAGTTAGGGATGCGTTCATTAAGGGAACCCGCACTGCTAAACCATTTAATAAGCCATTTAGGTCAGGAAAAATAGAGCCGATCGCCTTAGCAGACCCAGTAGATGTTGGAATAAGAGACTCAAAAGAAGCTCGCGCTCGGCGTAAATCTTTATGCCCATGATCGACTACTTTTTGAGTATTAGTTCTACCATGCATAGATGTAATCATGCCATGCCGAATACCGATTTTTTCATGCATCACTTTAATTACTGGAGCAATACAATTGGTGGTACAGGAGGCTGCTGTAATTAAAGAATCTACCCCTGCTTCAAAAATATTATCATTAATTCCCATGACAATATTTTTAACTCCTTCAGTCATAGGAGCCGCAACAATAACCTGATGCAGTCCTTGATTAAAATAAGGTTGCAGTGCAACTTGGTCTCTAAAAACTCCTGTTGCTTCGATTACCACATCAACATTTAAAGCCGCCCAATCGGTAGCGGATAAGCATTTATTTGAAGAATAACTGATTTTTTTACCATTAATTTCTAAATAATCATCAACGACATTTACTTCATGGTGCCAGCGGCTGTGTGAAGAATCAAAATGTAATAAATGTGCAGAACCAAATACGTCCGTTGCAATTTCGTTAATATGAACAAATTCAAAGCCATCCCAGTCAAACGACTCTCTTAATGCCAGACGACCCATCCTACCGAAACCATTAATTGCAATTCTAATTGCCATAGCATTCTTCCTATAATTTGAACCTAAATCCTACAAGTGCTTGCAGGATTTAGGTTGAAGATTTCTAAGAGATAAACTTTCCTACAACCTGTAAATCTGCATGATAAGATGAGCGCACCATAGGGCCAGAGGCTACATGGGTAAATCCCATTTCGGCGCCTTTTATTTTTACTTCTGCAAACTCATCTGGTGTCCAATAACGCTTAACGGCAAGATGAAAATCACTAGGTTGCAGGTATTGCCCAATTGTGAGCATTTGAACATTGTGACCCCTTAAATCTTGCATTACTTGGAGTATTTCATCCATAGTTTCTCCTAGCCCTACCATTAAACCTGATTTGGTGATGGTTTGGGGAGACATTTCCTTAAAACGTTTTAACAGATCTAGAGAGCCTTGATAGCTTGCTGCTGGACGGGCTTCTTCATAGAGGCGTGGTACGGTTTCCATATTGTGGTTAAGTACATTAGGTGGGGTTTGTACCAAAATATCTAGTGCGACGCTTAATCGACCTTTAAAGTCAGGAACTAGGGTTTCAATGGTAACTTCTGGAGTTTGTTGACGTATATTTTGTACACAGCTTAAAAAATGTTTTGCTCCGCCATCTCGTAAATCATCGCGGTCAACAGAGGTGATGACGACATAGTTGAGTTGCATTGCTTCAATAGTTTCAGATAGTAGTTGAGGTTCGTTTTTTTCTAAGGGATTGGGGCGTCCATGAGTAACGTCGCAAAAAGGACATTTCCGAGTGCAAATATGTCCCATAATCATAAAAGTGGCAGTGCCGTTACCAAAACATTCACCTAAGTTAGGACAGGAAGCTTCTTCACAAACCGTGTTGAGGCTTTGGGTTCTTAAAATGGCTTTTAGTTCTTTAACCCGACCGATATGTTTGGCAGAGGGAAGTTTGGCTTTAATCCAGCGTGGTTTTTTAAGTTTAGGTAGGCTGGAATCTGGTTTATTTTTAAGAGATTTGGTTTTGTATTCCCCTTTAGACATGGCTTGGTTTCTAGCTTTTAAAGGGCTTAGGGTTAGAGAAGCTAAAGAAATTTCTTGGTAGTGTGGGCTGTTCATCGGTGTATTATAGAGGATTTTTTTGATTATAATATTGAAATAATAGTTGAGCAAGATGTTCTAAAACCTGATTAAAATCAACGTTTTTTATATGGTCTGCTAGTTGGGTCATTTGTATGCCTTGTAGCCCGCAAGGGTTAATTTGGCGAAAGGGGGTTAAGTCCATTTTTATGTTGAGAGATAGTCCGTGATAAGTACGATGTTTACGAACTTTAAGACCTAAAGAGGCAATTTTTTTTTGGTTGACATAAACGCCTGGAGCATCTTTTCTAGCGATACTTTGTATGTTGTAGCTAGAAAGTAGTTGAATTATGATTTTTTCAAGGTCGTTAATCAGTTCTCTAATACCGATTTTAGCGCGTTTTAAGTCTAAGAGAATATAGACAATAAGTTGTCCTGGAGCATGAAAGGTTATTTGTCCGCCTCGATCTGTTTGAATAATAGGAATGTTGGTTGATGGTTGTAAAATATGTTCAGCTTTTCCATTTACTCCTTGGGTAAATACCGCTGGGTGTTCAACTAACCAAATTTCATCAGCAGTTTTTTTGGTACGCTCTAGAGTAAAGTCTCTCATGGCTTGCCAAGTTTTTTGATAGGGTTGTAAACCAAGATTTTTAATGAGGATAGACATTAAAGGTGCTTTAAAGAGCCATTAAAACTTCTGGATGGGATTTTAAGTCGGCATAAATACCATGCACTTCTTTTAAGCAGGTGACATAAACCGGAATGGTGACAGAGATGAATTTTTGACCCTTAGAATTACGAATTTTTATTTGCTTTCTAGTCACATTTTTATCGTATTTTTGGGCGATGTTAAAACAGGTGTCGATAAAAGTATCTGATGTTTTCCCCATGGCTTTAAATTTGTAATCACATGGGAATTCAATTAAAGATTCATTTTCTGGAGTATGTAGATCTTGTGTCATGTTATTTTCTGTGTATGAACAAGTTTTAGTTTATACTCTTGGTAATGCTTCCTAATCATTTTCCACATAGAATCAGGAATACCTTTGCCAACAGCTTGATCGTTTAATTGTGTGACAGGAACTATCTCCTTGGTAGAACTGGTTAGCCAAATTTCGTCAGCGTTTTCTAAATCTGATAAGTTTAATTCTGTTTCAATAACACTAATATTATGAGCTTGTGCAATTTTTTCAACCACTAAACGGGTGATTCCAGGTAAAATTTTATGACTATTGGGGGGAGTAAATAGTTTATTGTTTTTAACAATGAAAAGGTTGCTTGCCGTACCTTCTGATACCCAGCCTTCACGATTAATTAAAATAGCATCGTCAGCAGATCGTTGTTGAGCAGCTAATTTCATCATTACATTGGGTAGGAGAGTAATGGCTTTAATGTCGCACTTTAACCATCGAATATCTTCTAAAGTAATCACTTTAATTCCCGCTTGAATAATATTTTCTGCCAGGGGTTTTAGTGGGTTGGTGTAAGCATAGATAGTTGGTGTTAAACATTCTGCGGGTAAATGGTCGCGTTGCATTTGAACACCACGGGTGACTTGTAAGTAAATATATTGATCTTGCCAAGGGTGTTTGTTTATGAGTTCATTCAATAAATTTAACCATTCATCATTTGAAAAAGGGTTGGAGATAGAGGTTGCCTTGAGGCTGTTTTTGAGGCGTTCTAAATGATCCTGAAAAGCAAACAAGTTTTTTTGATAAACAGGGATAACTTCATAGACTCCATCGCCAAATAAAAACCCTCTATCTTGGGTTGAAATTTGAGCTTCTTCAATTGGAATCCAGAGACCATTTAAGTAGGTGATTTGTTGTGTCATTTGATCTCCCCTCTAAAATTATCTAACCTAATCAAAAATATGGAAAAATGAGTTAATTAGTTGCTTTAGCTGGTCAAGCAGTCTTTTGAAAAAAGAGCCTTCTTCAATTTCTGCTAAGGCAATAACTGGCTGGGTGACAATTACTTGATTGTGTAAAGAGATGGTGAGTTCGCCTATTGGCTGCAGGTGTGCTATTGGAGCGGTAAGATTAGGTTCAACAGCAGTTTCAATCTTTAGATTTTTATATTGACCACGCGGAATGGTGATAAATAAATCATTTGCAAGTCCCAAGCCAACCATGTTTCTAGCACCTTCCCAAACACGAACATCATTCAAGCGTTGCATGCTGCTATATAACTTGTGGGTTTCAAAGAATCTGAAACCATAGTTGAGAAGTTTTTGGCTTTCTCTAATCCGAGTTTTTGCGCTGTTAGCTCCTAAAATAACACTGATAAGCCTCATCTCATTACGCAGGGCAGAGGTTACTAGGCAGTAGCCAGCAGTTGAAGTATGCCCAGTTTTTAAGCCGTCTACCGTGTCGTCTTGCCACAGCAGTTTATTACGATTGAATTGAGTGATGCCGTTAAAGGTAAATTTTCTTTGTGAATACCAGTTATATTCTTCGGGAAAATGGGTAATGAGTTGTTGGGTTAAAATGGATAGGTCGCGTGCTGTGGTGTAGTGATCAGGGTGTGGTAGCCCAGTAGAATTCATGAAGTTTGTACCGTGCATTCCTAGAGACTGAGCATATTTGTTCATGAGTTGAACAAAAACTTCTTCACTACCAGCAACATGTTCTGCCAGTGCAACACTGGCATCATTGCCTGATTGAATAACCATGCCTTTAATTAAATCGTTGACAGATACCTTTGTAGCGACTTCGATAAACATTTTTGAACCAGGCATTTGCCAAGCTTTTTTGGAAATGGAGACTTCATCGGTGAGCTTAATATTGCCTTTTTTTAGTTCATGAAAAATCACAAATCCAGTCATGATTTTTGTTAAGCTGGCTGGCTCCATACGCTTATCAGGTGCTTTTGATGCAACCACATGTCCACTGTTAAAGTCTATTAGTATGTAAGCTTCGGATGATATAGAAGGTGGTGACGGGATAACGTGAGGCTTGGGTATTTGTGTCGGTATAGGCGGAGATTCTGCTTGAACGGCAACAAAAAACTGTGTAATCAGTAATAGAGGTAATAATAAGTATTTCATAAAAGTATCTGAGCTTTTTTAAAAATTAAGGATGCCACATAATTTAACATAAATGTACTTTGAATGTGTCCAAATTTAAGTAAAAATTTATGGGTTAATTAGAAAAATGAATGTCGTTTTGATACGACCTAAATTCTGTAAGTGCTTGCACATACAAATCAATAGCTTGCATTGACTGTTTTGATACGGGATTTAGGTACTATTATTAGGAGAGACCTTTGCACGAGATTATTCACGGATTAAAATGGCTATAATTTCGCATCTTTCAGCCAAAAAAATGCTCAATAGCTAGCTATTAAGCTTATTTTTTGACTAAAACCTGCAAAATTCTATCTCATTTTACTCTCGCGACTAACTCGTGCAAAGGTCTCTAGGAGAGCATTTTCTTGTGAGTATGAATTGACATTAAAATACCAAAGCTAATCATCAAAGTAACTAGTGAGCTACCTCCGTAGCTAATAAGGGGAAGGGGAAGGCCTACAACGGGTAAAATTCCACTTACCATGCCGATATTAACGAAAGCATAAACAAACATGGTCATAACAATACTAGCTGCAAGCAGGCGAGTGAAGTTTTCTTGTGCTTGACTTGCAATATAGAGACCTCGAGCGATAATAAAAATGTAAATAGAAATGAGTAAAATGACACCAATTAAACCAAATTCTTCGGCTAAAACCGCAAAGATAAAGTCGGTGGTGCTTTCGGGTAAGAAATCTAAGTGAGCTTGAGTGCTTCCCATGAAGCCTTTGCCGTCAATTCCTCCAGAGCCAATAGCAATTTTAGATTGAATAATATGGTAGCCACTTCCTAGAGGATCTAATTCTGGGTTTAAGAAAGTTAACACCCGTTGTTTTTGATATTCTAGCATGTAAAAATGCCAAATAAATGGCGCGCTAGAAATAGTAATAAAAATCGCTGAGAGAATCAATTTCCATGACATACCGGCAAAAAATAGTACAAATAATCCGCTCATGGCGATGAGGATGGAAGTTCCTAGGTCTGGTTGAATTACAATAAGTCCAGAAGTTAGACCAACCAAAAATAGTCCTAGAAGCATTTTTTTACCTGGAGGAGGCAGGTATTCGTAGGCAAATAGCCAAGCGATCATCATGGGAAGAGCGATTTTCATCAGTTCTGAAGGTTGAAATCGAATCACCCCTAGGTCTAACCAACGCTGTGCTCCTTGTCTAACGTCTCCAAAGATTAATACGCTTATAAGTAGAATAATTCCTAGCCCAAATAACCATGGAGCAATTATTTTTAGGTAGTTGGGAGGGATTTGGGCAAAGAGTAGCATAATTCCAAATGCAATAGCTAGGCGGGTAATGTGCTGAGTAATTATGGTTTCACTTCCGCCAGAAGCACTGTAAACCATGAGAACGCTGGTTGCCATTAGCAGTAAAATGCCAAGTAATATCCACGGGTCTAGGTGGATCGTTTTCCAAAAACCTTTGTTTCTACGGTAAATTTTATTAGAGATATTTAAGTTAATCAAAGCTTTTTATGTATTTTTTTATTGACTGAGAAATGTCATTTAAGTAAAAATTGGTGATATTTACTGCAATAGGCACAGCTTTAATATCCGCATTCTCTATGATAACACTAATGGCAATTTCTGGACGTTTGACTGGAGTAAATCCAATAAATAAAGAGTGGTTTCTTAAGTGTTTGGCGATAGTAGATGGATCATATTCACCTTGGTTAAGTCCAAAAACTTGTGAAGTTCCTGTTTTTCCAGCAATTTCAAAATCAATATGTCTTGCATATCTATATCCTGTGCCTTTTGGATTGTGCATTGAGTCAACCATGGCTTGAATTACGCTTTCCCAATTGGTGTGTTTTTGAATTGGAATGTGTTGTTGCCTGTCTAATGATTTATTTTTAAGTAGGTGAGGTTGAACAACTTTACCACGATTAGCAAGAATTGAGGTAGCTTTGGCTAGTTGCAAGGTAGTTGCTAAAAAATATCCTTGACCAATAGAAGTAAGAATAGTTTCTCCAGTAAACCAGTTTTCGCCTAAAGTAGTTTTTTTCCACTCTCTGGAGGGAAGTATTCCTGTTTTTTCGGAAGGAAGATCAATACCTGTTTTGCGTCCAAACCCGAAAGGCTGAAGATAGTCGTGAATCATATCTATTCCCATTTCTAAACTTAATTTATAGTAGTAGGTATCGCAAGATTTTGCAATGGAGTCATTCATATCAACCCAGCCGTGTCCAGTACGCTTCCAATTACGAAAACGATGACCTTTAAAATCAAAATAACCAGGATCAAATATTTTTTTGTATTTAGAAATTACCTCGTTTTCTAAGGATACCAGTGACATAAAAGGTTTGATGGTGGAGCCGGGTGGATACTGGCCATTGGTTGCGCGGTTAATGAGGGGTTTATATTTGTCATTGAGGAGTTTATTAAACTCTTTATGGCTGATTCCGCCAATAAACAGGTTAAGGTCATAAGAGGGGCTACTGACCAATGCTAAAATTTCTCCTGTTTGAGGTTTCATGACAACAACCGAAGCTTTGCGGTCGCCAAGTAATTCTTCTATATAGCTTTGTAAGTGTATGTCGATGGTAAGTTGAATGTCTTGACCAGGTATAGCCGGGGTGGTGCTTAGAGTGCGTAAAATTCGTCCACGAACGTTGGTTTCAACTTTTTTAAAGCCAGGGTGACCGTGTAAGATATCTTCATATTGCCTTTCAATGCCAGATCGACCTATGATTTTTGTGCCTCGGTAACGCTCTCTGTCAAGAGTTTGGGCTTCTTGAGGATTAATCTTTCCTACATAACCTAAGGCGTGAGCAAGATTAGATTTAAAAGGGTAAACACGTTTAAGCTCTGCGGTTAAAGTTACTCCCGGAAATCGATGGCTTTGAACTGCAAATATAGCCGCTTGCTTTTCAGTTAAGAAGGTTGGAAGAGTGAGGGGTCTAGCATTATAATAGCGCTTGAGTCTCTTAAAAAAAGGTTCAGTTCTAGTTAAGGGCAACCCTGGTAAAATTTGAGCCAAATTGGTTTGGGTTTGCTCGATGTCGTTAATTTTCTTTTTTTCAAATTTTAGAACAAAAACTGGTTGGTTGTCTGCAAGTAACACTCCATTTCTATCATATATTTTTCCTCGTGAAGGAGGTAGTACTTGAGTTGAAATACGGTTGCCTTCAGCCATACCTTTGTAAAGTTCGTAATTAGTCCATTGTAAATAAGCCATTCGCAAGATTAAGATTGAAAACAGGAGCAGGGTGAAACCCATCGCAAAGAATAAACGATTTTTGAGAAGTTTTTTTTGAATGATTTTTTCGTCATTCGTACTGTAAGTTAGTTTGGGCATTTAGATTGTATATCTCTAGGGTATCTCTAAAAATCAGAAATGTGCTTCTAATTATCTGTAGGCTACTTTTAATATTAACCTATTGAGTAGTTGACTGGTAACCGGCCAAATAATAAGCGTTGCTAAGGGAATACTCCAATATATGATTAAGTGATTTTCTGCAAGAACAGGTTGTAATAAAAAGAGCGCTAATATTTGAAATAGATAGAAGTATATTGTTAATAAAAAAGTTTGTTGCCATAAAGGGTAGCTTTTAAATCGTAATCGTACTTGTAATAAAGCAAACACTAAAAAAGCAAAAATTAATGCATGGGAGCCTAGCATAGTATTAAAAAGGGCATCAGAAAGTAACCCTAAAATAAAGGCAGTTATAAGGTGGGTTTTATTCTGTAATTTTAAAGTCCAGTAAAAGAGAACTAGCAGGGTAAAAGATGGAAAATTTCCAGCAATTAAACCCATGTTGCTCATGCTATCTAAGATCATTCCTATAAAATAAGTGCTTACTACTAGCCATTTTACTTGATAAAAATTGAGGTTCAGTAGGTTATTCGTCATGGTTTTTACTTATATAAATAGAAGGTAGTAGCTCTGTTTTACGAATAACCAGCACTTTTCTAGAGGTATTTAACTTTGCAATGGAGCCTGTATTAATTTCATAGTATGGCAGATCTTTACGATTTTTTACACTTAACACCGTCGCAATGGGATGACCTTCTGGGTAGAGTTTACCTAAGCCAGAAGTTTCAATAATGTCTCCAATTATAACCGAGCTAGAATTTGGGATAAACTGTAAAGATAATACCTCTCTCCCCGTGCCAGTTAAGATACCCCTTTGCCCCGTTCTTTGAATACGAACAGGTACTTGACTTTCAGGATCTGTAATTAATAATACACGGCTAGAAAAAGGAGTTAAATTTATAATTTTCCCCATGACTCCTTGAGAATCAAGTACGGGAAGGTTTATATCTAAACCAGCATTAGAGCCTCTATTTAAAATAATAAAGTGTGAGCTGTGATGGCTGCTATATCCAATCACTGAAGCAATAGTGCTGGTTTGGTGTGATTGTTGACTAGCGGTGCCAAGAAGCCGATTAAGTTGAGCGACTTCTACTTCAAGATTGTTAAGTTGTTGGAGCTGAACTTTTAACAGTAAGTTTTCAGTTTCTAAGCGGTTTTTTTCTACTCTTAATCGGCTTATAGAAGTAAAATCTTGACTCACCCAGTTATAGATATCTCTTGGTATCATAGCTGTTTTTTCAATGGGTTCTAAAGTGGCCAAAAGAACGTTTCGGAATGAAGAGGTAAGCAGAGTATAGTGATCCACTAGCATTAAGCTGATGGATAATATAAAGATAATAATGAACTGTACCCCCTCTTTTTGGGGGGTGCTGGTGTTCAACTTAATGGGATATTCTCCGGTGATATTTCAAGGGTATCCTAATACCCAAATCCCTACATAGAAAAGCTCTAACTCGTGTATGCTCTTTTACGAGGGTCAAGAGTCTTCGATAGCAAAAAGATCAATGCCTTTTTCATCCATCATTTCTAGAGCGCGACCACCACCACGGGCAACACAGGTTAAAGGATCGTCTGCAATGATGACAGGGATTCCAGTTTCTTCTGAAATGAGATTGTTTATATTGCGAAGCAGTGCTCCGCCACCTGTTAGCACAATACCACGCTCTGCAATGTCAGCGCCTAATTCTGGTGGGGTAAACTCTAAAGCAGTTCTTACAGCACCAACAATTTGGGTTAAAGGCTCTTGTAAAGCCTCTAGTACTTCGTTACTGTTAATTTGCAATACAAACGAGCGAGGAGACTGTGATGTTGCATTAATACCATGTACTTCCATGGTATCAGGTTCTTCCATATGATAGGCAGTGCCGATTTGTTTTTTAATTTTTTCAGCGGTTGGTTCTGCAATCACAATGCCGTAGTTTCGGCGAATGTACTTAATAATAGCATCATCAAACCTATCACCACCTACTTTAACGGAATCAGACCATACAACGCCGTTTAAAGAAATAGTAGCAACTTCAGTTGTACCACCACCAATATCAATAACCATTGAACCAATTGCTTCAGTAACTGGCATGCCAGCTCCTATAGCGGCTGCCATAGGTTCTTCAATTAAGAAAACTTCACGAGCACCCGCTCCCGCAGCTGATTCTCGAATAGCTCTTTTTTCAACTTGAGTAGAGCCACAAGGTACACAGATGAGGACTCGAGGGCTAGGTTGAAAGAAACGTGCTTGATGAACCTTGCGAATGAAAAACTGCAACATTTTTTCAGTAACTTCAAAATCAGCAATTACCCCATCTTTTAGCGGTCGAACGGTTCTTATTTTCTTGTTTTCTTTACCGAGCATGTCTTTGGCATCTTCCCCAACTGCGAGGATAGATTGTGGTTTAGAGCTATATTCATTGATCCGAATTGAGACTACGGAAGGCTCATTAAGAACCATTCCTTTGCCACGAACATAAATTAAAGTGTTGGCTGTTCCTAAGTCAATAGATAAGTCGTTAGAAAAAAGCCCCATTATTTTTCGAAGCATGAGTTGATGTTCCCTTGTATATGTGTCATTAACTATCTAATCCGATCATTTTATCTTAATCGGATAATAAACGTGCAAAAAATAATCGTTAATTTGATGCCTAAATCCTGCAAGTGCTTGCACACATATAGCGCAAGCTCTTGATTCGTATAGCGAATTTTAATTCTTCGGGAATATCAATAAGTATTCCACTAGAATTAAAATTGCTCTACAAATCAATATCTTACACTATACATATTAAAAATTTGATGCAGGATTTAGGTGATAATAAAATAGTTTATTTAAACTGATATCGCTAATATTTCTCCAAAATCCTTTATTCCTATGAAATATTCGGATTAAATATGTTATTTTAACGAGGTTTTTTAAAATTGAACAAATTTAAGGGGTTTGTGTGCTAATTGGACAGAAAGAAGTAAAAGCTATTTCACGCCTTGCCGCCATTTCGGTAGCGGAAACAGAGGTTGAGATGGTTGCCGAGAAATTATCTAATATTTTAGACTTGTTTTCACAAATGAAAGCGGTGAATACTGATGGTATTCAACCTATGGCTCACCCTCTTGATCAGGTACAAAGATTGAGAGATGATGTGGTAACAGAAACGGATAATCATCAAAAATATCAAAAGATAGCCCCATTAATAGAGGATAAGATGTATCTTGTCCCTCAAGTAGTCGGATGAGATTTTCTATGCATAATTTATCTATTAAAGAAATGAGCGATCAGCTCAGGAATAAAAAAATTACCAGTGTTGAGTTAACGCGACACTATTTATCTCGTATTGATAAATATGATAATGAATTGAATGCATTTATTACCGTAACGCCAGAGTTAGCCATTGAAATGGCTCAGATTGCAGACAAGATGATTTCTTTAGGTGAAGGAACGGTTTTAACGGGGATTCCAATTGCTCATAAAGATATTTTTTGTACCGCAGGGGTGAAGACAACCTGCGGTTCTAAAATGTTAAGCAATTTTATTTCTCCTTATGATGCTAGCGTGGTTGAGAAGCTTAAAAAGGTAGCAATGCCCATTTTGGGTAAAACTAATATGGATGAGTTTGCGATGGGATCTTCATCTGAAAGCAGTTATTATGGTGCTACTAAAAATCCTTGGGATTTAACCGCAGTTCCAGGAGGGTCGTCAGGTGGAGCAGCTGCGGTGATTGCGGCTGGACTTGCCCCTATGGCAACAGGAACTGATACCGGAGGTTCAATTCGTCAACCAGCCTCTTTTTGTGGGGTTACGGGAATAAAGCCTACTTATGGTGCAGTGTCTCGTTACGGGATGATTGCTTATGCTTCTAGTTTTGATCAAGGAGGTCCAATAACACGTTCAGCGGAAGATGCTGCTTGGTTGCTTGATGCAATGGCGGGGTTTGATGAGCGTGATTCAACCAGTTATAAGCAGGATAAGCCTGATTATATGGCAGAAATAGGTCAGAATATTAAGGGGTTAAAGGTAGGAGTTCCTAAAGAATATTTTGGCCAAGTCGAAGGTAAAGGTTTGGATGCAGGGGTAGAACAAACCATTCGTACAGCCATTACCGAACTAGAGAAGCAGGGAGCCGAGATTGTAGCCATTAGTCTGCCAAATAAAGATCTAGCTGTTCCTGCTTATTATGTACTGGCACCTGCAGAAGCATCTTCTAACTTGTCACGTTTTGACGGGGTTCGTTATGGTTATCGTTGTAAAGACCCTGTGGATTTAGAAGATCTTTACACCCGATCTAGAACAGAAGGCTTTGGTGCAGAAGTTCAGCGCAGAATTATGGTGGGGTCTTATGCTTTATCAGCAGGATATTACGATGCTTACTATTTAAAAGCACAAAAGTTACGGCGTATGGTTAGAGATGATTTTATCCAAGCTTTTGAACATTGTGATGTGATTGTGGGACCTGTTTCCCCCACACCGGCATTTAATTTAGGCGAAAAGTCAGATGACCCTATTAGTATGTATCTAGCAGATTTATATACGATTCCGGTAAACTTAGCTGGCTTACCAGCTATGTCAGTACCAGCAGGGTTTGTTAACGATAGGCCTGTTGGATTGCATCTTATTGGACCTTATCATAGTGAGGCGAAGTTGTTAAATATCGCTCATCAATATCAACAAACTACCGATTGGCATAACCAAATGCCAAAAGCATATAAATAGGAGATATTGATGACTTGGGAAGTAGTTATTGGGTTAGAAATTCATGCCCAGCTTACAACAAAATCAAAAATTTTTTCAGGCTCATCTACTGCTTACGGAGCAGAACCTAATTCACAGGCAAATTTGTTAGATTTAGGTATGCCAGGGCAGTTACCTGTACTAAATAAAGCGGTGTTGCCTATGGCAATTAAACTGGGTTTAGCCATTGGTGCAGAGATAGGCAAGTGTTCAGTATTTGATCGTAAAAATTATTTTTATCCAGATTCTCCCAAAGGCTATCAAACTACGCAGTTTTCTTATCCTATTGTTGATAAAGGCGGAGTGGTTGAAATTGAAGTTGACGGTGAAAAGAAAAAGATTGGGGTAACTCGTGCTCATTTAGAAGAAGATGCAGGTAAGTCGCTGCATGACGCTTTTCCCGAGCAGTCAGGGATTGATCTAAACCGTGCCGGAACACCCTTGTTAGAAATTGTCTCAGAGCCAGACATGCGTTCTGCAAAGGAAGCAGTCGCTTATGCTAAGAAAATGCATGAGTTGGTACAGTATTTAGAAATTTGTGATGGTAATATGCAAGAAGGTTCTTTTAGAGTTGATTGTAATGTATCGATTCATCAGCCAAATACTCCTTTTGGTACTCGAGCCGAATTAAAGAATCTTAATTCTTTCAAATTTATTGAACAAGCGATTGAAATAGAAATTGAACGTCAAATAGAAATTCTTGAGTCTGGTGGTTCGGTGCTTCAAGAAACTCGTTTATATGATGCTGAAAAAAATCAAACTCGTTCTATGCGAGAAAAAGAAGAAGCAAACGATTACCGCTACTTTCCCTGCCCTGATTTATTACCAGTTATAATTAGTGATGCGGATATTGAAGCCGTTAGGGTGGCAATGCCCGAACTTGCAGATGGAAAACGTCAGCGTTATATGGTTGATTTTGGTCTTTCCGAATATGATGCCACTTTTTTAACCAGCATGCGTGCTATGGCAGAATATTTTGAAGCTGTTGTAGCAGTTATGAATGATGCGAAATTATGCGCTAATTGGGTAATGGGAGATTTATCAAAATCTCTTAATCAAAACGGGGTGGATATTGCAAACTCACCTGTTTCAGCGGTTGCTTTAGCAAATTTACTAAAGCGAATTGCTGATGGTACGATTTCAGGAAAAATTGCCAAACAAGTTTTTTCTGCTATCTGGAAAGGGGAGGGCACTGCAGATGAAGTTATTGAATCTAAAGGCTTAAAGCAAATTACAGATTCATCTGCTATTGAATTATTGGTTGAAGAAGTTCTTAATGCCAATCCAAGTCAAGTAGAGTCTTATAAGGCAGGGCAAGAAAAAATGTTAGGCTATTTTGTAGGGCAAGTTATGAAATTATCACAAGGTCAAGCAAATCCTGGGCAAGTTAATAAGATTTTAAAAGAGAAATTAGGTTAGCGTTCAAGGATTATTTTAAATGAAAATATTATTTGGTTATAAAAAAAACTAATGACTGTGTTTAATGATGAGCGTAGGTTAACAAGTCCTAAGCAGTTTTTGTAAAAAAAATAGCTTAAAGACTCTTGAAACATTATAAAAAAACCTTATAGTATAGACAAGATTATTTAATATTTTTGTACTTATAGTTTTGCAAGATTTTAGGTATTACTCGTTTAATAACCATTGGAGTTAAAACATGAAACGAATGGGTTTATTCTTACTAACAAACTTTGCGGTGATTGCAGTTGCAATGATTACCTTGAATCTGTTAGGTGTTGGTCATTTTATGGAGGGCACAGCTTTAAACTTAGGTAACTTGTTTATGTTTGCCTTAGTTATAGGTTTTGCAGGCTCATTTGTTTCTTTAGCTATGTCAAAGTGGATGGCTAAAAGGTCAACTGGAGCAAGAGTTATTGATAAACCTCGTAATGCAGATGAGCGGTGGTTGCTTGATACGGTTCGTCGCCAAGCAAAAAAAGCGGGTATTGGTATGCCTGAAGTTGCTATTTATAACTCTCCTGCACCGAATGCTTTTGCAACAGGAATGCGTAAAAATAGTGCTTTGGTTGCGGTATCAACGGGGCTTCTGCTTCACATGCGTCAGAATGAAGTAGAAGCAGTGCTGGGACATGAAGTGGCTCATATTTCAAACGGTGATATGATTACTATGGCATTGTTGCAAGGAGTCTTGAATACTTTTGTTATCTTCTTTGCCAAAATTGTGGCATGGGTGGTAGACCGTGTTGTGTTTAAAAATGAAAATAGTGGCATGAGCATAACTTTTATTATTGTTGATATAATCGCACAAATCATTTTTGGTATTTTAGCGAGTATTATTGCCATGGCATTTTCTCGTCATCGTGAGTTTCACGCCGACAATGGCGGAGCTTATTTGGCAGGTAAAGAAAATATGATAGCCGCTTTGCGTCGTTTACAAACTATGCAACCAGGTGAGTTGCCAGAACAAATGGCTGCTTTCGGTATTTCATCGCGCAAGTCTAAATTTGGTAAGCTATTTATGTCCCATCCGCCTCTAGAGGAAAGAATCGCTGTGTTAGAAGCAACTCAGCAAGGACAGCTTAAAATCGCTTAAGCATCACTTACTTAATGCCAATAAAAAACCCAGCTTTTGCTGGGTTTTTTATTGGTGGATTACTTTAACCTGAATAATAAAAGGCTAATCAGTTAAAATACCGCCAAAATAATTAAAAGAGTCTTTTAAATGAATCTAGAGAATAGGGTTAACAAGCATCCGCCTACCATTGGGATTATAAGTTTAGGCTGCCCTAAAGCAATGGTTGATTCTGAACGGATTTTAACTCAGCTGCGTTCAGAAGGTTACGAATTAACCAATTCTTACCAAAATGCCGATGCTGTTATTGTTAATACTTGTGGGTTTATTGACAGTGCGATACAAGAATCTCTAGATACGATTGGAGAGGCTTTGGAAGAAAATGGTAAGGTTATTGTCACGGGTTGTTTGGGGGCAAAAGAAGACCAGATTATGAATATTCACCCTAAGGTTTTAGCGGTTTCTGGTCCTGCTGCTTATGAACAGGTTCTAAATTCGATTCATAAGGTGGTTTCCCCACCTGAGCATAATCCTTTTGCAGACTTAGTACCACCTCAAGGAATTAAACTGACACCCAAGCATTTTGCTTATTTAAAAATTTCAGAAGGCTGCAATCATCGCTGTACTTTTTGTATTATCCCTTCCATGCGTGGGGATTTAATTAGTCGTCCTGTTGCTGAAGTAATTGCTGAGACTAAACGATTAAAGGAAGCTGGAGTTAAAGAGCTTTTAGTTGTATCTCAAGATACAGCAGCTTATGGAGTGGATGTTAAATATAAAACTGAATTTGCAGAGGGTAGGCCTACAAAAACATCTATGGTTGGTCTAGCTGAAGCATTAGGAGAGTTAGGGGGCGTAGATAACTTTTGGATACGTTTACACTATGTTTATCCCTACCCTAACGTAGAGGAAGTGATACCTTTGATGGCAGAAGGAAAAATTTTGCCCTATTTAGACATGCCTTTACAACATGCTAATTCAAGGATATTAAAGGCGATGAAGCGTCCTGGTAATGTCGAAAAAACCCTTGAACGTATTAAAAAATGGCGAAAGTTAGTACCTAATTTAACAATTAGATCTACTTTTATTGTAGGTTTTCCTGGAGAAACAGAAGAAGAATTTCAAGATCTACTCGGTTTTTTAGAAGAAGCCCAGCTAGACAGAGTAGGGTGCTTTCAATATTCTCCTGTTGACGGAGCAACAGCTAACGAAATTGCAGAGCAAGTTTCCGATGAAATTAAGCAAGAGCGTTATGACCGTTTTATGCAAACACAACAAGTAATTAGTGCAAATAAGATGAATGCTAAAATTGGTACTGTTATTCAGGTATTAATCGATGAAGTCGATGAGGAGGGAGCTATAGCTCGTTCACAAGCTGATGCCCCTGAAATTGATGGTTTGGTTTATATTCCTGAAGGAAAGCATTTAGTTGCCGGTGAATTTGTAAAGGTAAAAGTGTTTGCTGCAGATGAATATGATTTATGGGCAGAAACTATCACCTAAATCCTACAATTATTTGCAGGATTTAGAAAGGTCTGAATTTATTTAAAAGTTGAAAAGTGTTGTTGCAATTGTAAAGCCACTTCTGCACCTAAACCGCCAATGAGTTCTTCCATTAGGCTTCTATCGGCTTCATAAACTCGTGATTTGTTGACTTGGACAATATCACGCTTCATTCTTCCCATATCAGAGATTCCGTCAATTAACCCCTTATCAACCGCCTCATCTCCTAACCAGACTAGGCCGCTAAATGTGTATCGGCTTTCTTTAAGTCTATCGCCTCGGCCTTTTCTAACTACTTCAATAAATTGCTGGTGAGTGCGGTCTAAAATTCTCTCTTGGAAGAATTTTTTTCCTACTTTGTCCACTTCACTAAAGGGATCCATAAAGGTTTTATGCTCTCCTGCATGCATAGAACGATTTTCAATGCCCATTTTATCCATAAGTTCAGTTAGACCGAATGAACTCATTCTAACTCCAATAGAGCCGATAATGGAGCCTTGGTTAGCAAAGATTTTATCGGCGGCGACTGCAATATAATAGCATCCTGATGCACAAATATCTTCCACTACAACATAGACTGGTTTTTTGTATTTAGCTTTTAAACGAGTAATTTCATCATTAATTAAGGCTGCTTGAACAGGACTACCACCAGGTGAATTAGCTAGAATAACCACTGCTTTAGATTGTTCGTTTTTAAATGCCGATCGCAGTAACGGGTTAAATGTTTCCGCACTTAGGTTGGAGTTTGGTAAAATTGGACCATCTAGCTTAACAATAGCCATGTGCTTTGTACCAGTAACTTCTTCGGCGCTAGGCATAAACTGCATGAACATGATGGTAATTAAAATTATAAAATAAGATATGATGGCTAATTTAAGTATATTTGTCCAACGCCTACTCCAGCGTTCTTGCTTAATAAAACTTTCAGCAGCTTTAGATAGTCTCTCTAAGCTTTCGTGATTCTGTTGATCCATCTTAAATACCTTATAGTGATAATAAATACAGGATATTTTACCTGAAAAAAATGATGAGTAATGACTTTGATATTGAGGCTTATTTAAAAAATCTTACAGAGCGTCCTGGAGTTTACCAAATGTTAAACAAGGGTGCGGTGGTGATTTATGTAGGCAAGGCTAAGAATTTAAAAAAACGAGTTGCAAATTATTTTAAAAAACACCATCTAGATATAAAAACTGCATCAATGGTGTCACAAGTGGCCGCAATCGATGTTATTGTGACGGATACAGAAAGTGAAGCATTAATTTTAGAAAATACTTTAATTAAGAAATTAAAGCCTAAATATAATATTTTATTCAGGGACGATAAGTCTTATCCCTATATATTTATGTCAACAGGTCAGGCATTTCCTGCATTAAGTTATCATAGAGGAGCTAAGAGAAGGCAGGGTAAGTATTTCGGCCCTTTTCCCAACGCTGCAGCAGTTCACCAGACTTTACATAGTTTACAGAAGATTTTTTCTGTCAGGCAATGTGCCGATAGTGTATTTAATCACCGCTCACGCCCTTGCTTGCAATATCAAATTAAACGCTGTTCTGGTCCTTGTGTCGCAGGAATTATCTCCCAAAAAGATTACCAAGAAGATGTTAAAAATACCTTAGACTTTTTAGCGGGTCAAACATTTGAAGTAATTGAAGAATTGGGCAAGAAAATGCAAATATCTTCTCAGGAACTTGAGTTTGAAAAGGCGGGTTCTTATCGGGATAAAATATCAGCACTTCGATCTATTCAAAATCAATATTTAATTACTCAATCCTCTCAAAAAGATCTAGATGTTATTGCTATTCAGCATGACGCTAATCAAACTTGTATTAATATTATGATGTATCGAGGTGGAAATCTTTGGGGGAGTCAAAATGTTTTTCCTGAAATTGAATATAGCTCAACTGATGCAGAAATTTTAACCTCATTTATACTGCATCATTATCAAGAGTTGCCAGCACCGGTAAAAATACTTATTCCTTGTGAACTAAATAATCATTCTTGGTTAAAGCAATGGCTTACAGAAAAGTATAAAAAAACCATTAACCTACAAAAACCAATCTTTTCTAACAGTCATAATTTAATGAAGTTAGCAAATACCAATGCAAAAGGGGCTTTAAAGCAATATTTAAATCAAAAATCCTCACAACAAGATAGATTAAATGCTCTACAAGAAGTTTTACTCCTTGCCAAGCCTCCCAGTTATATGGAGTGTTTTGATATTAGTCATACACAAGGCAATCAAACCGTTGCCAGCTGTGTGGTATTTAACGATGGCGTACCAAGCACCCATCAATATCGAAAATTTAATATAGAAGGTATCTCAGCGGGTGATGATTATGCTGCCATGTATCAAGTAATGATGCGACGCTATTCTAGGCTAAAAAAAGACCAGAAGCCTTTGCCAGATTTAATTATTGTTGATGGGGGTAAGGGTCAGCTTAATAAAGCCATAGAAGTGTTAAAAAATTTAGAACTTGAGGGATTATCTCTGGTATCTGTTGCTAAAGGAGAGGGTAGAAAGGCCGGGCTAGAAGTATTGTTTACACCATATAATGATGACGGAATTGATTTAGCAGCCGATGATATTGCACTGCATCTTATTAATCATATTCGAGATGAAGCACACAGGTTTGCGATTACTAGCCATCGTGCACGTCGTCAAAAAGCACAAACACATTCTAGGCTGGAAGATATTGTTGGTATTGGTCCCAAAACACGCAAAAAATTATTGACTCATTTTGGAGGCTTAATAGAAGTAAAAAATGCAGCAATTTCTGAGCTGAGAAAAGTTTCGGGCATAAGTCAAAATAAAGCTGAAATTATTTATGATTTTTTTCATGGTAAAATTTAGAAAGCCTTAGATTAGGGAAATGATTTTGCCCCAAAAAACGTTACTGATGTGGTAATATTTATGGCTATTTAAAATAATACCTAAATCCTGCAAGTGATTGTGCATATAGAGTGCAAGATATTGGTTTGTATAGTGATTTTAATTCAAGTGGAATACTTATTGATATTCCCGAAGAATTAAAACTCGCTATACGAATCAATAGCTTGTGCTATATGTGTGCAATCACTTGCAGGATTTAGGTAATAACAAACATAAGTTTTTCTATGAACCTACAATCTATTCCAATGGCGATGACATGGTCACGCATTGCTTTAATTCCTGTTTTTTTGGTCATTTACTTCTCGCCGTTAGAAGAAGCGCGCTTGTGGGCGGGCATTATCTTCATGGTTGCCGCCATTACTGACTGGCTTTATGGATATTTGGCTCGTAAAATGGGAGCAGATAGTAAGTTAGGTGCTTTTTTAGATCCAGTGGCAGACAAGCTTATTGTGAGTGCTGCCTTAATAGTAGTTGTAAGTGAGTATCATGATCATGTTTGGGTGGTTATTTCTGCGGTAGTTATTATGATGCGAGAAATTAGTATTTCAGCATTAAGGGAGTGGATGGCAGAAAATAATGCTCGTGAAGTAGTTGCAGTATCTAATTTAGGTAAAATTAAAACCGTTTCCCAGCTAGTTGCGTTAACTTGGTTAATTTACGGTGGACAGTTCTGGGGAATTAACTGGGAAGCACTTGGTTTTGTTATGCTATATTTTGCGGCAATATTAACTGTAATAACTTGGTGGCAATACGGAAAAGCAGCTTTTCCTGTTATTCTAGAATCGTCTAAAGAATGAAATTTGAATTCAAAAAAAGAGTAATTAAATAATGAACAAACTTAAAACAGCCGTTATTGGGGTTGGTTACCTAGGTAAATTTCACGCTGATAAATATGCAGCTTTGCCAAACAGTGAGTTGATTGCTGTTGTTGATGCAAATATAGATACCGCGCAAGCTATTGCCGACAAGCATAATGTGCAAGCTTTAAGTGATTATAAAAGCTTACTTGGAAAGGTTGATGCAGTTAGTATTGCCACTCCAACTACACTACATTACCAAATAGCACGCGACTTTCTTGAACATAATGCACATGTATTAATTGAAAAACCTATTACCGTAACGGTGGAAGAAGCTGATGAATTAATTGCTCTTGCCGAATCAAATAACCTGCTGATTCAGGTCGGTCATCTTGAGAGATTTAACTCTGCTCTTCTAGGTTTAGGTGACACATTAGGCGAGCCACAGTTTATCGAATCACACCGTCTTTCACCTTTTAATCCACGTGCTACTGATGTTGATGTAGTGCTTGATTTGATGATTCATGACATAGATATTATTCTTAATATTGTGAAATCAGAAATTAAAGAAATACGTGTATCAGGCATTAAGGTACTAACTAATAGTGCTGACATCGCTAATGCTCGTCTAGAATTTGAAAATGGCTGTGTTGCCAATGTAACAGCAAGCCGAGTTAGTGCTAAAACTGAACGCAAAATGCGTATTTTTCAAAACAACGCTTATATTTCTGTAGATTTTCATAAACATATACTAAGCATTCATAAAAAAGGCAATAAAGAAACGCATCCTGGAATACCAGAAATTCTTAGCGAAAAATCAACCTATGAAAATAATGATGCACTAAATTTAGAAATTATTTCCTTTCTAAATGCCATCCAGAACGGCACACCAATAATTGTCGACGGTAAAGATGGTCGCCGTGCACTTGATGCCGCCACCAGAATTTCAGCACTTCTTAAAGGAGACACTTAGTAATGAACATCCCAATGGTTGACCTCAAAGCACAATACCTGTCGCTAAAAGATGAAATTGATCCAGCAATAATAGCTGCACTATCAGCTACCCAGTTCATTCTAGGGCCAAATGTAACAGCATTCGAACAAGAAGCCGCTGATTATCTAGGGGTAAAACATGCAATCGGAGTTGCTTCAGGTACCGACGCACTTCATTTAGCACTACTTGCTGCTGGTATCGGCAAAGGTGACGAAGTTATCACCACTGCCTTTACCTTTATAGCTACTGCAGAAGCTATCTCTTATGTCGGTGCAACACCGGTGTTTGTTGATATAAATCCAGATACCTTTAATATTGATATTGAAAAGATTGAACAAGCAATAACAGAAAAAACTAAAGCGGTTATTCCAGTGCATTTGTTTGGACAGCCTGTTGATATGCCAGCATTAATAAAGCTGTGTGACGATAATAACTTATTGGTAGTTGAAGACTGTGCACAGTCCTTTGGTGCTCATATAGACAATAAAATGACTGGCAGCTTTGGTGATTTCGGAGCATTCAGTTTTTTTCCCAGCAAAAACTTGGGTTGTTTTGGTGATGGTGGATTAATTACTACTAATAATGAACAATACGCCAACGAACTGAAAGTATTACGCAACCATGGCAGTCGAGAGCGGTATCACCACAATGTAATCGGCTATAACAGCCGGTTAGACGAATTACAGGCAGTCATTTTACGCATTAAATTAAAGCACATTAATGACTATAATGAAAATCGCCGCAGGGTAGCACGCCGTTATTCAGAAGCCTTCAAAGGTACTTCTATTCAACCGCCATTTGAAGATAATTCCGGACTACATGTTTATCATCAGTACACATTATTACACGATAACCGAGATCACATTATGAAAGCTTTGCAGGATAATAACATTGCCTGTGCGGTATATTACCCAATCCCATTGCACCAGCAAGATGTATATCAACACAGTTACCAGGACATTAAGCTTCCTGTAACAGAATCGGTTGCTAGCAATTGTTTCTCTTTACCGGTTTACCCAGAACTTGAAAATAAAAAAGTGGATATTATTATCGATACTATCATGGCAGTAATCGACTCTGCTTAAATTTCGATTTTACAGAAATTTGGTAATGTCATTTATGCTTAGGTATAATATATTAACCCTTGTTTGATAATATGCTTGGTTATAGTTAATATGTTAGATATAAATATAGATACCCCTAGTTCAGTAATTACTACATTAAAGTCAAAATACCAGCGATTACGACTAACTTTAAACTTAACTCAAACAGGATTGTCTGTTAGAAGCGGGGTGAGCTTAGGTAGTATTAAAAGGTTTGAATCAACTGGTAAAATCTCACTAGAATCCCTGCTTAAACTTTCATTAGTTCTAGAGTGCTTAGATGATTTTAATAAAATCGCTAACATCAAAGAACGACAAATTAGTTCATTAAGCCAGATTATAAATTTTAAAGAACCAAAGATTAAACAACGTGGTTCTATAAAGTGAGCCTACAAACAATTAATGTTTATTTAGAAGCATCAAAACCGCAGTGTTTAGTCGGCACTTTGGCATATAAAGATAAAAAAATTTATTTTGAATATGCTACCGAGTTTTTAAATAGAAATATTGAATTATCTCCATATAAACTGCCTCTAAAAGCAGGTGTGTTTACTTGCCAAGATCGTGTTTTCGATGGTTTATTTGGAGTATTTGGCGATAGTCTGCCAGATGGCTGGGGAAAATTATTGCTAGATAGGCACTTGTTAAAACAAGGGATTAAATATAAGCATATTACTGCGATAGACAGACTTGGTTATATTGGCAATTATGGCATAGGAGCCTTAGTCTATAAGCCATGTTTTAACGGCATTGAAGTAAATTTTGACGATATTAAACTTGATAAGCTTGCGAATGAGTCCTTACAAATACTAAAAGATGAAGAGCTACAAGATTTATCCAAATTATTAGCTATTAACGGCTCATCAGCTGGAGCTCGCCCTAAAATAATGGTGCAAATTAACCATAACAACCACCTTGTGGCAGGTAATCAGCCACTAAAAGACGGTTACAATCATTATTTAGTTAAGTTTGCATCACACTTTGACCCGCCAAATATTGGTAAGCTTGAATATCTATATTCATTAATGGCGAGAGACGCAAAAATAGAGATACCAAAAACTAAATTATTACAAAATAAATATTTTGCAATTGCACGATTTGATAGAAACAATGATACTAGAGTACACATCCATTCGGTAGCAGGACTAACTCATAGTGATTTTAGATATCCAATTTTAGACTACGACGATCTGCTTGGTTTAACTTTACATTTAACTAAAAACATCGCCGATCAGAGCAAAATGTTTAGGCTAGCCACCTTTAACCTTTTCGCTTATAATCGTGATGATCATGCTAAGAATTTTTCATTCTTACTGGATAAACATAATAATTGGCGGTTAGCCCCCGCTTATGACCTTACCTATTCACAAGGTCCAGGCGGAGAACATAGTACCACCTATCTTGGAGAAGGGAAAAATCCTACTGAACAACATCTACTAGATTTATCAGCTAAACACAATATTAAAAATGCTAAACAGATAATTGTAGAAGTGAAAAAGGCTATAAATAATTGTCATAAATCTGCAGAGCAGCTACAGATTATTTGTCCTCTCCTTTAACTTTAATAAAATAATAGGCTCTTTCATGCAAAGGTCTCTAGTAATAAAAACCAGTATCGGTGTTTGTCATCAGTTTGGAATAGCAACACTTATTCGTACACAAAGGTTAATTATTTGCCTCTAATTGTTTAATTACTGATGTTACGCATTCCCAGATATTTCGGTTAAAATAACGAATATGAAAAAA
>CAZRMK010000010.1:0-31790 GCA_964601165.1 uncultured Piscirickettsiaceae bacterium
CTATGTTTTACGGGGGAATTGAGGGGAAAGTGTCATAATGGCGGAGAAGAGCCTTCTTCGGGAATATCAATAAGCATTCCTCTCGAATTAAAATCACTCTATAAATCAACGTCTTCCACTATATATGCACAATAACTTACAGGATTTAGGTATAACTTCAGATTTAACTGTATTTAACAAAAAGAGACCTTTTAATGTCTAAAATCCTTTTATTTAATAAACCTTTTAATGTTCTTTGCCAGTTTAGCGATAATTCTGAACATCAAAATCAACGTGAAACCCTAGCTAATTACATTAATCAACCTGGATTTTATGCAGCAGGCAGGTTAGATAGGGACTCTGAAGGGTTATTGTTATTAACCGATAACGGCAAACTACAAAATAAAATTTCCAGTCCTAAATATAAACAAGCTAAAACCTATTTGGTTCAAGTAGAAGGAGAAATTTCTAAACAAGCTATTAAACAGCTTAAACAGGGGGTAAAGCTAAAAGATGGACACACTAGACCAGCTAAAGCACGGCGAGTTAATGAGCCTAAATGGCTTTGGAAAAGAGTTCCTGCGATAAGGGAGCGTAAAAACATTCCAACCTCTTGGTTAGAACTTATAATAACTGAAGGAAAAAATAGACAAGTACGACGAATGACTACAGTGGTTGGCTTTCCAACTTTACGCTTAATTCGGACTCAAATCGGTAACTATAAATTAGAAAGTTTAAGCGCAGGACAGTTTAAAATCATTGAAATTGATGAGTTTTAAAAACTTGATATAAAACCCAAATCTCCTCTAAACAACCACTTTTTCATCTTTAAATATAACCACTTTAGACTGTAATATTTCAACCCTAATTTTAGTATAGGGGTTAATAATAAGACTAGAAGGCGCACTACTTTGAATTGTTTTTCCTGAAGGTAGTTTTAAGAAGTAAAGATTCTCATAACCTTTAAAGCTGCGACTAATTACTTCTATAGTACCTTTTTCATCGGGAATAATGCTGATATCTTCTGGTCTAAGCATTATTTCTATATCAGTACCTTTTGCAAGAGAAGTGCTTTTATAAAAAACACCTATCTCGGTGGTAACCCCTTCCTTAGTGATTGTGCCTGAAATAAAATCTGTTTGACCTAAAAAATCTGCCACAAAACGGGAAGTAGGTAGTTGGTAAATCTTTTCAGGCTCGTCAATTTGTTCTATAATACCTTGGTTCATAATCGCAACTCGGTCAGCAATCGCAAAAGCCTCTTCTTGATCATGAGTTACTAAAATAGCGGTAGTTTGAGATTGTTTCATAATTTTTCGCACTTCCCCTCTAGTTTTAATACGAAGATCTGTATCCAGACCACTAAAAGGTTCGTCCAAAAGTAATACACTAGGTTTAGGGGCTAAAGATCTTGCCAAGGCAATTCGTTGTTGTTGCCCTCCTGAGAGTTCATGAGGATACCTTTTTTCAAGTCCTGATAAGCCTACTAACTCGAGTATATCGTTAACAGTTTTTTTCTTATCTTGCTCTTGCTTATTTAAACCAAAAACAACATTATCATAAACATTCATATGCGGGAATAGGGCATAATTCTGAAAGAGATAGCCAATATTCCTAAGTTCAGGGGCTATGAATAGCTTGTTTTTTTTATTAAAAAAAACACTATCTTTAACCTTAACTTCACCACTATCACTTTCTTCAAAACCTGCGATAACATTTAACAGAGTACTTTTACCACTGCCACTTTTACCTAAAACTGCAAGAATTTCACCTTGCTCAATATTCAAATCTAAGTTTTTTAAAACTTCAGTCTGGTGGAATTTTTTTGATATATTTGATAAAAACAAACTCATTTATAAGCCTTTAAAGAGAGGATCATGGGAATAGCACAAACAATTATCATGCTTAAAATAAACATAGCAGACTCTTGAATTAGCTCGATTGAAGCTAGCTCATATATTTTACTAGATAATGTATTGTAGTTGAATGGACGTAAAATCAAAGTTAAAGTTAGCTCTTTAACAATATCAACAAATACCAAAATAAAGCCAATAGCAATCCCGCCTTTAATTAAGGGAAGGTCTACTTTTACTAAGGTTTTAAATAATCCTGCCCCTAAGCTTCTTGAGGCTCTGTTAGTACCAATACCAACTTTTTCAAAACTACTATTTACAGAACCTAAACCTACTGCTAAAAATCTAACCATATAGGCGTAGTATAAGGCAAAAACAGTACCACTTAATAATAAAGTTGTCAGACCAAAGTTATCAATTAAAAAGTGATCGATAGATGTAAAAACTACCATAATTCCAACCGCTGCAATAGCTGCGGCAACGGAATAACCTAAAGTAGATACTTTAAGCAAATATTTCATATAACTATTATCATAAATCCTATTAGAATAGGCTAAAAATAATGCAATTAGCATAATTGCTATAGTACTAATACCTGCCGCACTGAAGCTATTAAAAATAGTCCAAATAAATTCCTCTGTCAAAGCCATTTCTGCAAATTCTATAGCATAGAATATAACCCACACAGCAGGAACAAAAAAGCCGAAAACAAACGGAAATGACAGAAAAGTAATCGCAAAAAATGCTTGAGACTTATTAAGCTTTATTTTTTTTATGGGGGAGGATGAACCATCTACCCGATACTTCGCTTTGCCGCTTGACCATTTATCAAAGATTAAAATTAACAACACAATTCCTGTCGCTATTGCAGATAAATATGCCGCTGTACCAATATCTCCCATTTCAAACCAAGCAGAAAAAATAGCTGTTGTTAAGGTATGTATACCATAAAAATGCACTGTTCCAAATTCACTTATTATTTCCATAAGAACTAAAGCTAGAGATGCCACAATTGCAGGTCGAACCAATGGCATAAGAACTTTAAAAAAAATTTTAGTTCTTGAAGCTCCTAATGAGAGTGCTGGATTAAGCAGAAGGGATGAGTTTTTTTCCATCGATGATTTTACAATTAAATACACATAAGGATAAAAAGCTAAAGTAAATACGATAATAACCGTATTAAAATTTAAAACATTAAAAAAACCATCAACCCCTATACTCATTAAAAACCTATGTAAAGGGCTAAAAAAATTAAAAATATCAAAGTAAATGAAGCCTAAAATATAAACAGGAATAGCAAAAGGTAAAACTAAAACAAAAGAGAAAAACTTAGCAAATCTAAATTCACAAAAAGTTACTAAATAAGCACTACCTATACCGATTACTGCCGTCAAAAACCCTACCGTAACAATCAAAATTAAAGTATTGATAATATAATAAGCTAGAACGGTTTCTTTTAAATGCTGAATGATTTCAGGGTCTAGTGTAAAAGCGTACAGGTTAATGATTACAATAGGTAAAAGGAGTGCTACAACTATCAGGGTACTGAAGGAAACCCAGCGATTGGTGAATTGTTTGATATTATTTCCTTTATGTGTTCTTAACAATCAAAATTAGTAACTACTCAGCGTAATTTTTACTAAAACACTAGTCTATTGATTTTTAAGGGTTTTATTTTTTGTTGATTTTAAAATCTTATGTTTTTAAAATCCTTGACCTTATATAAATCAATGGCTTACAAGTTAAATAAAAAACACGCTGAGTAGTTACCAAAATTATTATGCAATAAATAATACCCCTAATCCAAATATAGAATCGCGAAATAGTGTGTAAGATATTGGTTTCACAGGGAAAGTAAAAAATATTAGTAGCGCCCATAGGTTCGGCTGATATTTTTTCTTTTGCTGTGGAATCAATAGCTTGTACAATATTAGTGTTTCTATGTTTGGATTAGGGAATACCTAAATCCTGTAAATTCTCGCACATATATAGCACAATGTCTTGCAGGATTTAAGTAATAATCTTTTTTTTAAAAAAATTAAAAACTTTACATATTCCACTTTTATACAAAAGTCTCTGTTAAAAAAATGAGTTATGTAAAAATCTCAATCTAAAAAAAAAGACCAACCAATTAATATTGGTTGGTCTTTTTTCATCGTTTCAAATATATAATACTAATTAATCTACTATTTCCAACCTACTTGGTTGTTAATTTTAGCTGCTTTAGCATTATATTTACCTAGAAGATACAACTCAATATCATCTTCTCTAAACGCTCCCCAAGCTTGTAATGTAGGTGATGCTGCTACATTTTTATTAGTTGGGAATTCATGATTAGCCGCTCCAAATTTTTTCTGAGCAGTTTCACTCGCTAAAAACTCAAGAAGTTTAACCGCATTCTCTTTATTTTGAGCGTACTTAGTAACACCAGCACCAGAAATATTTACATGCGTTCCTCTTTCACCTACACCTTGATTAGGGAAGAATATTCCTACTCTTTTCCCTACAGCAACATCAGCTGGTCTGTCAGAGTTTAACAGTCTTCCTAAATAATAGGTATTAACTAAAGCAACATCTGCTTCCCCAGCAGCTACCGCTCTAATTTGATCTGTATCACCACCAGCTGGAGGACGAGCAAAGTTATTTACTAATCCTTGTGCCCAGTCTTTAGCGGTATCTGCACCATCACTAGCAATAAATGATGCCATAAGAGATAAACTGTAAATATTACCTCCAGACCTAGTAATAACTCTTCCTTTCCACTCAGGATCAGCCAAGTTAGCGTAGGTAGATAAATCAGTTTCAGGATTTACGTTAGCTTTGTTATAAACAATAACTCGTGCTCTTTTAGTAAAAGCAAACCAGTGACCATCTTTTTCACGCAACTTAGCAGGAATAACCTCTTCTATAAAGTTAGATCGAATAGGTTGCAATAAACCTTTTACGTGAGCTTGATGTAATCTACCAGCATCAACCGTCATTAAAATATCTGCTGGAGTCTTAGATCCTTCACGTTGTAGTCTTTCAATAAGCTGTCCTGCTTTAGCTTGCACAACGTTGACTCGGATGCCAGTTTTATCTTCAAACATTTGGAAGAGTTGTTTATCGGTCTCATAATGTCTATGTGAATAGATATTAACTTCTCCAGACGCGATTGCTACCCCTGTAGTAAGAACTGACGCTGCGATTAACCCTAAAAATACTTTTTTAAACATATTACGACCCTCAATTAAAAATTCATCATGAAATACAACCAATATCGCATTCTAAATAGAAGCACTTGAATATAAGTATATATACAACTACAACTATTTAAAACACTTAAGATACTGTTGAGAATACTATCTTAAAAAAAGATTAATGTAAAGAATAAATGATAATGGTTTTTATCAAGCTAATCACTAGCTGGCTAGTTAATCTCGTAACTTCTTAAAAACTCTAGACAATAAATTACTCGTTTGTATGATTAATTTCTGCTTTAACCTGTCGCAATTTTAACCTGAGAGCAATTTGCAATAACACCATTGCTAAAAACATCCCCATCACTATAGCTAGCCAATAACCTTCAACCCCCATTGGCTCTCTAAACAAATAAGTAAATGCCAACAAGTACCCTACTCCCAGACCTACGCCCCAAAAACTAATAAAAGCAATCACCATTGTTATCTTAGTACTGTGTAACCCTCTTAAAGCCCCTGCTGTTGTGATCTGCACAGCATCAAATATTTGATAAGCAACCGCATAGGTGATAAGAGTGACAGCCAACAGCATGACCGCTGGGTCTGCAGAATAAAGCTGTACAATATTTTCCTTAAAGACATAAGTGATAACTGATAATAAAAACCCAAAAATAATGGCTAACAAAATACCTGATTTAATCACTTGATTTAATTCATTAAAATTATATTGACCATAACGTAACCCTACCCGTACCGTAATCGCCATGGAAAGGCTTAAAGGAACCATAAACAGTAAAGAGGTTAAGCTGATCGCTACTTGGTTAGAAGCAATGACGACTGAGCCAAGATGAGCAATGAATAGGGCAATAAAACTAAATAAACCTACTTCAAATAATAGAGCAAAAGTATTAGGAACTCCTAAATTTAAAATGGCTTTACCTGATGACCAGCGCTTGACAACAGCCCGTTTAAAAATAAACTTCCAGCGTGAAAAACGTACATAACGAGCAGTTTTTTTAGTACGAATGACATAAAAAATTCCAATAAATAACATCACCCACATCACAATAGTTGATGCAATTCCACAGCCTGCCGCACCATAGGCTTCAATAGGCCCTAGCCCATAAATAAATATTGCATTCAAGGGAATGTTTAAGAATAGAGCAAAAAAGCTAATTAACATCGTAGGTACTGTTAAGGATAAACCTTCCCAAAAGAACCTTAAAGCTTGATAAAAAGCAATCGCAGGCAATCCAAAAGCAATATAAAACAAATAATCGGCGGTTAATTGCCTCACTTTGTCTTCAAGCGTTAACCAGTTTAAAAAGGTGTCCATATTAATGAGAAGCAATAAAGAAAGAATTCCCAAGGGTAAAGCTAGCCAAAACCCCTGATGTAATAAGTGGGTAATTGTTAGATGTTTTTTTTGACCTAGTGCTTTGGATACCAAGGGAGTTATGGCTAGAAGAATGCCAGTAGATAACATAAAAACAGGCAGGAGAATACTAGACCCTAGCCCAATTGCGGCTAAATCTTCTGTCCCTACTCTGCCAGACATAATAGTGTCAGCCACCCCTAAACCAACTAAAGAAAGCTGTGCTAGTAAAATAGGAAGCCCTAGTTTTATAAGCGCTTTACATTCAATAAAGAAGGAGAACAAGTTAATGTAAATCCTATATGATTTTATCTGATTTTTTATCAGCTTGTTTGGCTAAAGCGGCATCCTCTAATTTAGGATCTTTTTTCCAGTAGTCTTTTCCTAATTCAGGATCTAGCATATCATCCAGTTCATTTTCAGTTTGTATCTGGATAATAGTATGAGGTAAAAAGATAATTACACAAAACTTAATAAGCCAGTAAACAAAAGCATAAATAACAATGGCAAAAATCAGCACAATTGGTAAAGCAAAGATCAAGTCAATAAATAGAGCTTGACCTGAAAAGACATTCGCTAAAAAAGATTTTTCAATCAGGCTAAAATTTAACCAATAAATAACCCCCCCCCAACTAGACAGCAACGCAAACAAGTGAAAAGGCAAAGAGAGTTTTGAATTTTTAAATAAGCACAACATATTTTATATCTTCCATTGATTGTTAATATCTAGTCCCCTAATAAAAATACGATACTTACACTATCATTCGGGTATTTGAATTAGAATTAGAGTTAATGTGTATATAGTGCAAGATATTAATTTGTAGAGTAATTTCAATTTAAACGGAAACTTATGACCTAAATCCTGCAAGTGCTTGCAGTATTTAGATATCAGGGCTTCTAACATCAATTATAGGAACTCTTTGTGTCACTCCACATAATAACTCATAACTAATAGTTCCAGCATATTTAGCAATTAAATCAACAGAAAGATCTTTTCCCCATAAAATAACAGTTTCTCCAATCTCAATTTTATCATTAAAATCGGTTAAATTTATGGTTATCATATCCATTGAAATACATCCGACTATCGGCACCTTCTTTCCTTGAATAAGTACTGGAGTCCCTGTTGGAGCATGCCGAGGGTAGCCATCCCCGTATCCTATGGCAACTACACCAATCAACGAACGTCTATCGGCTTTCCAGGTTTGCCCATAACCAACCGCTTCTCCTGCTTCAATCCATTTGAGGCTAGTAATTTCAGAAACAAGGGTCATGACTGGTATTAACTTATTAAGACCCTCTGTCTTAAGATCCTTTGTTTTAAGACCCTTCGACTCATCTAAATTTCCCGCTCCATAAAGCATAATGCCTGGACGAACCCAATCCAAATGAGAAATAGGAAAGTTTTGTATCGCCGCAGAATTAGCTAAACTTTTGGGGGCTGTAATATCCTTAGTTAATTCATTAAACATTTCAAACTGTTGTTGGGTAAATTCTACACTCTCATCAGCAGAAGCAAAATGACTCATATAGTGAACCACGGGAGAAACTTTTAGTTGCTTCAACCTGAGATGAACCTTTGGTAAGGTTTCTGGCAAAAAACCTAAACGGTGCATTCCTGTATCAATTTTAATCCAAATATTTAATACATTGGAGCTATTTAAATATATTAACCAATCTAACTGATAATCAGAATGAATCACAAAATCTAATCTATGCTGAATAACTAAAGAAAACTCTGCCTCAGAAAACAACCCTTCCAGCAAAATAATTCGATGTAAAAATCCTTTATGGCGTAATTTAATTGCCTCGTCAATTGAAGCAACCCCAAAAGCATCAGTACTAGAAAGTTGTTCTGCAACCCTAAGCATACCATGCCCATATCCATTCGCTTTAATCACAGATATAATTTTAGCTTGTGGTGCAAAGGCTCGAACCTGATTTAGATTAGACTTTAAAGCTTCCAAATCAATATAGGCTTTAACAGGGCGATAGTTCATTTAATATCCCTGCTCAGGAACTTCAAATCCTGCAAAATTATCAAAACGAGTATATTCGCCTATAAAAGTGAAACGTATATTTGCTAAAGAACCATTACGATGTTTACCAATAATAATTTCAGCGGTTCCCTTGTCATCACTGTCGGGGTTATAAACTTCATCACGATAAATAAAAACAATCAAATCAGCATCCTGTTCAATCGCTCCAGACTCACGTAAATCAGACATGATTGGACGCTTGTTTGGACGTTGCTCTAAACTACGATTAAGCTGCGATAGAGCAATAACAGGAACATCTAACTCTTTTGCAAGTGCTTTTAAGCCTCGAGAAATTTCTGAAATTTCATTGACCCGATTATCGGTATTAATTGAACCTCGCATGAGCTGCAAGTAATCAATCACAATTAAACCTAACCCAGAAACCTTAGTTTCAGGATTTTCAATACCTGCTTCTGTCGCATCTTTTAATTGCTTATCACGAAGATCTTTATCAATACGGCGAGCACGCGCTCGAAGTTCATTAATAGGTAAAGATGGGCTATCATCAATACGAATATCTGCTTCTGATAGAATACTCACCGCCTTATTAAGCTTCGGCCAGTCATCTTGTTTAAACTTTCCAGTACGCATTCTATGAGCATTAATTCTCCCCAATGAACTAATCATTCTCATCGCTAACTGCTCACCAGACATTTCTAAACTAAAAACAGCCACGGCAGCCCCGCTTTTAGTAGCTACATTTTCGGCTAAATTCATTGAAAAGGCAGTTTTTCCCATTGATGGTCGCCCTGCAACAATAATTAAATCCCCGTTATGCAAGCCAGAAGTTATTTCATCAAACTCTGTTAAGTGGGTTTCAAGACCTGTAATATTGCCATCAGAATTAAACAACTCATCAATCTTAATCAATGCAGATTCTAGCAAGGTTTCCATGGTTTTATAGTCACGTTGTTTACCTGAACTATGCTCTGCAATGGACAAGATACTAGATTCTGCCATATCTAATACCTCTGTAATATCTCGTCCTTGAGGGTGATAACAAGTTTCAGAAATATCGTTAGAAGTTTGAATTAGAGAGCGCAGAATGGCTTTTTCTCGTACCAACTGTGCATAATAGAGTATGTTAGCTGCACTTGGAGTATTTTGGACAACTTCAATGAGATAACTTTTATCTCCAGCAACTTCAAGCAAGCCATTTCTACTTAGGGCTTCTATAACAGTCACCAAATCCAAGGGGCTATTTTTTTGATTTAAGCTAATAATAGTCGCAAAAATAACTTGATGCTGTTTAGTATAAAAATCAAATTCTTTTAGCACTGCAGAAACATCATCTACTGTATCAGTAGAAAGCATTAAACCACCAATAACAGATTGTTCAGCTTCTATAGAGTGAGGAGGAGTTTTAAAAAGTTCGTCTTTGACCATTGGTTTATACTGAGACCTTTGCAGAATTTAGGTGAAATAATTAAGTGCAGAAATTTAGACTTTTCTTGATTCCATCGCAAGATGCTCTTCAGCTAAACGAATTGCCTCTTCAGCATTTATCCCTTGGTGCATGAAATCGTAGGTTATTTGTTGTTTTTTAGAAAGAAAACGATTTTCAAAATCTGCTATTAACGTTTTCCAAGCTTGTTTATCTTGAGGTACTTCTGGAGTATGGGTCAAAAGCTTAGCTAAGGTTGCAAAAGCAATACTGGTTTGATTCATTGTTTGCAAATGACATTTAAAATCATTAAAGTCTTCTTGCAACTCTATTAATCTCGCCGCCGCAGGTAATTGAAGCTGAAAGGTCTTTTCTGCACGATCAATAAAATTAAGAATTTCTTGTTGATTAACTTCAGACTGTGCTGCCGCTAGATTAAGCGCCATGCTGGCCTCTTGAAAATCTGCTTCATCCGCAGAAAGAGCTGAGCCTTCTTCAATGAAGTCAAATTCAGACAGAGTAGCATTTTGCATAGAAACTAAAGCAGTTTGCTCATCGGTCATCACCAACCGATGGTGCGATAACAACTGACCAGAAGTAACCTGAGAAATATGACAACCACATAAAAAACGGTTTTCTATCTCTCTTAAATGAATAACCTCAACGCCCTCTAAACAATAAACCTCTCCTGTCTGTTCATTTTTTGTACGCAAACTCAATATTTGAGAGGGCAAGAACATATCAGGTTGTTCAACCCAAAAACTAAATCCCGTTAAATTAACATCAAACCCTGTGAAAGCAACTGAGAACTCAATATCTTCATGATCCGTTACACTAAAAGGTCGGGAAAGCCTAGAAGATTGACGTTGCTCTAAGTCTAGCTGAATCATTTTAAGCGTACCTCTGAAACTATTTAGAAGATTACTTTAAAAAACCAAGTGCTTCGCATTCTGCTTGTGGCATCCAACCTAAACAGGCTCTTACTTTTAGCGATTGGTAATTTCTTACCATTGGCATAATCGTTAATACTCCCCATAAAATTTGATAGCACTGCCAGCCAATGGCGGAAGGCTGTTTAGCCCACCATAAATTATTTACCCCAAAATGCTTAGTCTTGAAAATTAAATGTATTGCAAGTTTCCAATACCTTTTACCATATTCTATTCTAATTTTATTCACTTTAAAATACCCTATGATTTACCATGTTTTTTTTCATAAGCGTCCATAAAATCTTCTAAATCTTGCATGCTAACCAGCCCTGTTGTTGTTGCTACTATCAAACCTTCTGGTGAAATCATATAAGTCGTTGGGAGACCTTTTAAAAGCCCAAAAGGAGTTGTTCTTCCATCTGCTCCACCAATTATACGAACGATAGGAAAATTAACCATCAAATCTTCTGCAAACGCTTTAACCTCTTCGACGGGATTGGTTTCATAATTCACTCCTAATACGATAGCTCTTTTATCTTGATGCTTTTCATGAAACATAACTAATTCAGGAATCTCTTTTATACAAGGTGGACACCAAGTTGCCCAAAAATTAACGACAATCCATTTTCCTCTAAAGTCTGACAATCTAACAATATCGCCATTTAAATCAACAAACTCGATATTTGTTACTTCTCCTTGTTCCACAGAAGATGACTTTGCCTGCACTTGCAATGACATTAAGCTCATTGCTAAGATTGCTGCTAAAATATAAACCGTTTTTTTTAACATTTAATTTCCTTTTCTAATGTTTACTGATTAACTATAACGCTCAGAGGGTAACCCTAAAATTTTTTTAACCAATGGCAATTTTAAATGCCTTTTTTCAGCCAAAGACTCCTGCTCTAACAAGGATAACACTGCCATCAATTCAGGAAGATGACTAGAGAATTGCTTTACTAAATAATTCCCCACTGTAGTAGATAATTCAAAGCCTCTTTTTTGAGCATGTCGCTGTAATGCATCTACCAAGTCCTTATTTTTTGATAAAGCTGGTATAGGAATAGTTAATACATTTACTAAAGCACTATTCAAGTTGGAATACACAACATCCCACTCAAGATAGGATGTTTCTCCTGTGCAAACAACAATATTTCCCGCCGCTTGTGCTTTAATCAATAGGTTTTCTAAAGACTTTTGCCATTCAACCTGATGAATTTTAGTATCAATGTCATCAATACAAATTAAAGATACATCTTCTAAACCCTTTAAACTATCTGCAATTAAGGGCAAACTGGTATCTTTTAAAGGTAAGTAGACAGAAGACTCATTTAAACTGGATTTATACCGACATGCTGCTTGTAATAAATGGGTTTTACCTGCTCCAGATGCCCCTTGCAAATAAAACCCTGCTGCATGTTTTTGTCTTAAACTTGCCTGAAATTGATTAAGTAAAATAGCCGTTGCTGGCTCTGCCGTAACAAAAGTATCAAAAGAAACTTCTTCCCTTGAACTTATTTTAAGTGGAATTTGCACGTTTAAGATGCTTGTCATTATTGCCATTCTGCCAAAACCTGACCCGTTAGCTTATCGCTGCTTGTCACCACCAAGTTAATATTTTGGTGTAAATTTTCCAGCACTGAGTCAAGTTCTCCACGGTATTCAAGTCTAAAAACAATTTTATTTTGCGAGGATTCCGTTAAGGTTACCTTTCTAAATAAAGCTCTTTGAGCTTTTAAAAATGATTCTAATTTATAAAATTCTTTAAACTGATCTATACCTGTAATGGATAAATAAAATTCTCCATAACCCACTATATTTTCACGAAAGCTACTTGATAAAACACTTAACACATCATAAAAAGTTTGTTTTAAATAATTTCGAGATGCCGATTTATTTTTTATAGTCCGCTCTGCAACTTTCTCTAAATAAGAGGAATACAATTGCCAAGTTAAATGCCTATTACCCGTCGCAAACTGTTGCATATCAATTACTAATAGATACTCTGCACCCATGTCTTTTAGCATTTCAGCCAATATTTTTTTTCGCAATTCTGTCTCAGGTAAAATCCAATCAGAATTAGTTTGGGGGATTTCTATGTCTAAAGCCACATTTCTTGCAAAGTCTTTAAAGTGCACATCACTACGATAAGGTAAATTTTGCTCAGTTAACTGGGTTACTGAACCTGCTAAAGAGTGTCCTGCTACTACAAATATTTTAGGGCGTTGCTCTAAAGGCCAAACCAGTAAATTACTTTTTTGAAACTGCTGATAAATACGTTGTGCAGAAAAGTCAAAAAATATTTTCTCGCCAATCTGAACCCCATCCCTTATCACAGGGCGGTAGCCATAAGTATTTAACCATGCTTTTGGATTATCAGTAAAAACTTTCCTTTCAGGATTGGATAAAATTTGTAAACTTCCCGTTAAACGAATCAATTCGATTTGCATCGCTCTATTCAGTAACTGATCAAAAGACTGACCTTCAACCTTAGGAATTTCAACACGAAACAAAGCTATATCTTGCTCCGCAGCTTGTGAAGCCATGCTCATTTGCGTAGCAAGTAACCCAACAAGTAATAAAACAATAAAGCTTCTCATATCTTCCTTAACTTAATACCCTAGATTTAGTTACAATATGTTATCCGATTTTACAGATTTTTTTAGATAATAAGAATTGTTTTATCCAAACCCCTTTTAATTTTACACTTATCATATTTGCTCAAAGGCTTTCGACATACACCATGACTACAAAAAACCAATCTATCAGTTACAAAGATGCAGGCGTTGATATTGATGCAGGAAATGCACTAGTTGATGCTATTAAACCCATTGCTAAAGCTACTTCTAGACCAGAGGTTAAAAATTCTCTGGGTGGATTTGGGGCTTTGTTTGAGTTAGATATGCAAAAATATACCAATCCACTACTGGTTTCTGGAACAGATGGCGTTGGTACTAAGCTTCGTCTCGCCATTGACAACAATAAACACGACCAAGTAGGTATTGATTTGGTTGCTATGTGCGTTAATGACCTTATTGTTCAAGGCGCAGAACCATTATTTTTCTTAGACTACTATGCAACAGGCAAGCTAGACATTGAAGTGGCTGCATCGGTTATTAAAGGAATTGGCGAAGGTTGCATTCAGTCGGGCTGTGCTCTTATTGGTGGTGAAACAGCGGAAATGCCAGGCATGTATCCTAAGGGTGATTATGACCTAGCTGGGTTCTGTGTTGGTATTGTTGAAAAGTCTGATTTAATTGACGGTACTAAAGTAGCTGCTGGAGATCTATTGCTTGGCTTAGCCTCTTCTGGCCCTCATTCGAACGGTTATTCATTAATTCGTAAAATTATGGAGGTTAATAACACCGACCCTCAACAAGATTGCAATGGACAACCTTTAATTGATGCTCTAATGACTCCTACTAAAATTTATGTTAAATCTGTTTTAGAGCTTATGAAAGCAGTTGATATTCATGCTATTTCTCATATTACAGGTGGGGGATTATTAGAAAACTTGCCGCGTGTTATGCCTGAGAACACGCAAGCCGATATCGATACCCAAAGCTGGGATAGACCTGCTGTCTTTAATTGGATTCAACAAGCTGGAAATGTTGAATTTGAAGAAATGCATCGCACTTTAAATTGTGGAATAGGTCTTGTTATTGTTATTTCTGCCGCCGATAAAGATAAGGCAATTGAAGTACTTTCATCTCAAGGTGAAATAGTTACCGTTATTGGTAAAATTACATCTTCAGATAGCCACGAACCTAGCGTCAAACTAAGATAAATTTGCATAAATGGGTTCTAATAATAAAATTGCTGTTCTTATTTCTGGGAATGGCTCAAACCTTCAAGCTTTGATTAATCAACAATGTAACTATGATTACGAAATAGCTCTGGTTATTTCTAATCGTCCTAATGTGTTAGGCTTAAAAATAGCAACGCAAGCTAAACTTAAAACCCTCACAATTGACCATACTTTTTACCCTTCTAGAGCTGAGTTTGATAACGAGCTTATTAGGGCAATTGATGCCGAAAATATAAGTTTTGTTATTTTAGCAGGATTTATGCGCATTCTTACTTCAGAATTTACATTACATTACCTTGGAAAAATGCTTAATATCCACCCTTCTCTGTTGCCAAAATATCCTGGTTTACATACGCATAAACAAGCACTTGAGGCTGGTGATAAAGAACACGGGGTAAGTATTCATTTTGTAATTCCAAAATTAGACAGCGGTGCTGTCGTTTTACAAGCTAAAATAACAATTGAAGCTAACGATAACGAAGAGTCTCTAAAAACTAAAGTTCAACTTCAAGAACACCAAATATATCCCTTGGCAACTCACTGGTTAAGCTCAGGACAACTAACTTTAAACCACCATAAAGCTTTTCTAAATGGAAAATCTATTGAAGATCCTTTTTTTTGCAAAACTTACAGCCAGAAAAGGTAATGAAATGACCCACAAAACCCTTTTTCAAATTATAACTTTAGTTATCTTAAATTTTTTATTACAACCTGTTTTAGCCAACCCTGCCAACCAGCCTCTCAAAAACTTTAATGCTATTTTTGATGTCTATGTTTTTGGGTTTGATATTGGTGATGCTAATCATAAATTAGCATGTAATAACAGTCTCTGCCAGCTTACAAGTGAAGCTATTCCTACAAAATGGGCGCGTCGTTGGGTTAATGAGGAAATGCTTGAAACTATTCAACTTGATCAATCTAACAATAACATAATGCTATTGGAATATAAGCAATTAATTACCCGTCATAAAAACAATGAAACAACTAAAAAAACCGTTACCCTGCGTCGTGATATAGAAAACAATCAAATTAAATTTATAGAAGAACAAAAAATCTTTGCTGCTCCACTACATGCCTTCGATATGATTTCTATTACTTATGCAATTCAGTATTTAGTAAAAAACCAACAACCTATCAGCGATTTATTTTTACAGGATAAAGATTATCAGCGAAAAATAACCTTCTCAGAGAGCTTTAAGAAAGATAAAATCAGCCTTAACTTTGCAGAATTAATTCCTACCTTACACTTTGCCTTTTCTAATGAAGAAGTTGACGCCGAGCTCTGGCTTATTCCTGAATTAAATTATTTTCCAGGCAAAATTAAAGTGCATAATAAAGAAAAAAACCGTACCGTAACTTTACGATTACAGAATAAACCAGAAAGATAACATATGAAATTAAGTGATCGCGATATTATTAAATATTTAAAAACTGAGAAGATTTATATTGACCCTCAACCCAACCAAAGTAAAATTAAAGGTATTAGCGTTGATTTAAGGCTTGATAATAAATTCCGAGTTTTTAATGATCATACCGCCCCCTACATTGATTTAAGTGGTCCTAGTTCTGAAGTTCAGGCGATTATGGACAAGATTATGGGTGAAGAAGTTGTTATCGATGAAGGAAATGCTTTTTTTTTACATCCAGGTGAACTCGCTCTTGCCTCAACATTAGAGTCTGTTACCCTTCCAGATGACTTAGTAGCATGGCTAGATGGTCGCTCCAGCCTAGCTAGACTAGGATTAATGGTGCATGTTACAGCTCACAGAATTGACCCCGGATGGCAAGGACAAATTGTATTAGAAATTTTTAACAGCGGTAAACTACCACTAGCTTTAAAACCAGGTATGGATATTTGTGCTATAAATTTTGAAACTCTATCTAGCCCTGCTATAAGACCCTACAACAAACGCAAAGATGCAAAATATCTTAACCAAAAAGGCCCTACTGCCAGTCGAATCACAAAAGACATACTATTATGAATTTTTTAAATAAACTATTTGGTAATGGTATTTCCCAAGAGCTTCAGCAACAAATTGAAGACCAAATTTCACAATTAATTGATCCTAACTTGCAACAAGACTTTATGAAGTCTAAAGTTATTTCTGCAATGCAATTTAAAAAAGGTATTCTCTCTATCAATATTGAAATGCCTTACCCTGCTAAAAGCCTTACAGCCTACTTTGAACAGCAAATAAAGCATTTATTACAAGAAATTGCTGAAATTAAATCTACCAATATTACTTGGGAAACTAAAATAACTTCTCACGATACTCAAGGTAATACCTCTCCCTTTAGCAATGTCAAAAACATCATTGCTGTTTCCTCTGGAAAAGGCGGGGTTGGCAAATCAACCACTAGTGTTAACCTTGCACTTGCCCTACAACAAGAAGGAGCAAGAGTTGGTATTTTAGATGCAGATATCTATGGGCCAAGCATTCCTACCATGCTTAATATTTCTGAAAAACCGCAAACTGAGGACGGCAAGAGCATGTTACCTCTCACGGCGTATGGCTTGCAAGTCATGTCAATTGGGGCTTTAATGGATGGCGATACCCCTATGGTATGGCGTGGGCCGATTGTTACCCAAACACTTATACAACTTTTAAAAGAAACTTCTTGGAAAGACCTTGATTACCTTATCATTGATCTTCCCCCTGGAACAGGCGATGTACAGCTCACCATGTCGCAACAGATTCCAGTAACAGGTGCAATCATTGTCACAACCCCTCAAGAAATATCTTTAATTGATGCTCGTAAAGGATTGAAAATGTTTGAAAAAGTTAACATTCCCATCTTAGGGATTGTTGAAAACATGGGCTCTCATATCTGCTCAAACTGCGGACATGAAGAGGCTATTTTTGGAGAAGGTGGTGGAAAAAAAATGGCTCAAGAGTATCAAACGCCCTTCCTTGAAACTCTACCTTTAAATAGTCAAATTCGCCAACAAGCAGACGCAGGAAAACCTACGGTTATTGCTGACCCAACTAGCGAAATTACTCAAAAATATAAAAACATCGCTCACAAAGTTACAGCAACCATTGCACTACAGCGTAAAAATTATGCCAAAGCCTTTCCAAATATTGTCATTCAAAATACTTAGCAAAATATTAATCTGCTAACCAAATCAAACTAGCCATTCTGCCAGTTGTACCCTCACGACGATACGAGTAAAATAAATCTTTATTCTTAAAAGTACAGTCATTACCTCCATAAATGGCAGTTACACCTAGTTGACTTAAAATTATTTTTACTAGACTTGGTAAGTCCGCCCAGTATTTTTGTGAGGCATTATTACTTTCTATAAAACAAGATTTAAATGCAGGATCCTTCATCACAAAAGCATCGAAAACATATAGACCTACTTCAAAAGCATCCTGTGTAATTGCAGGACCTATCCAGACCATCAAATTTTCAGGTTTTTCGGGTAACATCTGAATTGATTGTGACACAACTCCATTGAGCAAACCTTTCCAACCAGCATGGATTGCACTCACGAGTGTTCCAGTTTTATTTGTTACCAACAAAGGTAAGCAATCTGCCGTCATCACCACACTAACTAAGTTAGATTTATCTGTCCAACTGGCATCTGCAACGGGAATATTAGCTTTATTGCTTGAATTAAAATACCAGCAATCTCTGGTATGCCTTTGGTCTAACCAAAAAGGTGAGGATGGTAAATTTAATTCTGCAATCAATAACTCACGATTTTTTGAAACTGCTACAGGATCATCACCAACATGCAAAGCTAAATTAAAACTATTAAAGGGATCGTGACTAAACCCTCCTAAACGAGTTGTTGAATAAGCCTTAACCCGTTTAGCTGCTGGCCAATGTGGTTTAATAAGAGTTAGGTTATTTGTTTGAAATATCTGCATCCGTTACCCAGGCCCACTCAATGCCATCATCATAATCAAATTCATCATCACTATTAAATATAGATTCCTTGTCCTCTTTTAATATGTCTAGTAAACTGAACATATCATCAGGCATGGCTACACGCCATGACATTGGCTTTTTTGTTATAGGGTGCATTAAAGTTAACTTACCGGCATGTAAAGCTTGGCGTTTAAAACTTCTTAAAAAGTCAATTGACTCTACAGCCATTTTTTTAGGAATACGAAAACGGCTACCATAAACAGGATCACCCACCAAAGGAAAATTAAGTGCAGCCATATGAACCCGAATTTGATGAGTGCGACCTGTTTCTAGCTCGACCCGCACCAAAGTATGCTCCCTAAACCTTTCTAATACCCGATATTTAGAAACCGCACGTTTACCCCCTGCGGCTAATACTGCCATTTTTTTACGTTCATGAGGATGACGACCCATCGGCTTATCGACGGTTCCTCCTGAAATCATTTTACCCACCACTACAGCATCATAAACCCGTCCAACATAATGACGCTGTAACTGATCGACCAAGTGAGTTTGTGCTGCAACTGTTTTTGCTACTACCATTAAGCCAGAGGTATCTTTATCCAAACGATGAACAATACCAGCTCGAGGAACTTCATTAATCTTAGGGTAATGAAATAACAAAGCATTTAATAAAGTTCCATCTGGGTTACCAGCCCCAGGATGCACCACAAAACCCACAGGTTTATTTAGCACTAAAATATCATTATCTTCATAAATAATATCTAGTGGTATATCTTCTGCTTGATGAAAAACTTCCTCTTCAAGGAGTGCTTGAAGCACCACTTTTTCGCCACCTAAAACTTTAAAGCTAATTTTAGTTTTTACTTTATTATTTAAAGTAAGTCTGCCCTCTTTAATCCAATCTTGAACTCTATTTCTAGAATATTGAGGAAAAAGCTCGGCAACCACCGCATCTAAGCGTTGCCCTATTTTGGTGGTTAAAATTTTAGCGGTTAATTCTTCATTGCTCAAAACAAGCCCTCATGGTATGATTTTATTTTTCATTATCATCTATTTTACATAAAAAATGAACAGAACTCTGCTATCCCTTATCCTTATCTCACTTTTTGCCCTCCAAGGCTGTTCATCTCTGGTCGCTAAAGATGAATCTGAATGGACAGTCGAAGAATTTTATGAACAAGCTAGAAGTGCCTTTGACAGAGAGCAATGGGAAGTTGCAATTAACTATTATGAAAAGTTAAGAGCTTTTTTTCCTTATGGTCAACACGCAGAACAAGCCTTTCTTGATTTAGCCTACTCCTATTATCGTTTTAACGAACCCGAATCAGCTATTATGGAATTAGAAGAATTTATTCGAATTTTTCCACGCCATCATGCTCTTGACTATGCTTTCTATTTAAAAGCCTTATCTGCTGACTCGATTAATCATAGTTGGTTAGATAGCTGGCTAACTGATCCCGCTCGTCGTGACATGGCATCTACACAAGAGGCTTTCGATGCTTATAAAGTTGTAGTAGTTAGGTTTCCTAACAGCATTTATGCTGCTGAATCTAGAAAACGCTTAATTGTCTTGCATAACCGCATGGCTCGCCATGAGCTTCAGGTTGCCGAATATTATTTTGAACGCCAAGCTTACCTAGCAGCAGTTAATAGAGCCAGAATGGTTATAACCCTTTACCCACGTTCTGTTGTTAATCTTCAAGCCTTAAAGCTAATGCAAATCAGTTACGAAAGACTAGGAATGACTCAAAACGCTAAAGATGCTCAGAAAGTGATTGACTTAAATATCAACCTTTAAGTTTAAGGTATAATATTCCAATTATTTTTTTACCTAAAATTATTGGAAACTCATTCCTATGTCACTTTCAGACTCTGAAACCCAAACTAAACCAAATCAGGCTAAACGCAAAATACTCATTACTAGCGCCCTACCCTATGCCAATGGCCCTATACATTTAGGGCATTTAGTTGAGTACATTCAAACCGATATTTGGTCACGTTTTCAAAAAATGCGGGGGCATGAATGTACCTATGTTTGTGCTGATGATGCTCATGGCACGCCCATTATGTTAAAGGCTCAAGCTGAGGGAATCAGCCCTGAAGAACTCATCGCCCAAGTATCAATAGAGCATCAAACCGATTTTGCAGGATTTAATATTGAGTTTGATCACTATCACAGCACTCATTCCCCTGAAAACCAAGAATACTCCAATTACATTTACAACCAATTAAAAGCTAACGGACATATTTCTCGTAAAACAATTTCGCAGTTATTTGACCCTGAAAAAAACATGTTCTTACCTGATCGTTTTATTAAAGGCACTTGCCCTAAATGTAAAGCCTCAGATCAATATGGCGACAACTGCGAATCTTGCGGTGCAACTTACAGCACTACCGATTTAATTGATCCAAAATCAGCTGTTTCAGGAGCTACTCCTATTGAAAAAGATAGTGAGCATTTGTTTTTTGAACTGGCTCACTTTGAAGAAATGTTAAAAAAATGGACTCACAATGGTCATTTACAAACTCAAATTGCTAACAAATTAGACGAGTGGTTTGAATCTGGCTTACGAGCTTGGGATATTTCACGCGATGCGCCTTATTTTGGTTTTGAAATTCCGGCAGAAAAAGATAAATTTTTCTATGTTTGGTTAGATGCCCCTATCGGCTATATGGCAAGCTTTAAAGCCTACTGCGATAAAACCGGCATGAACTTCGATGAATATTGGCAAGCAGATAGTAAAACCGAACTTTATCATTTTATCGGTAAAGACATTATATACTTCCATGCTCTATTTTGGCCAGCGATGTTATCTGGTGCGGGGTTTAGAACCCCTAGTGCCATCTATGCTCATGGGTTTTTAACGGTTGATGGTCAAAAAATGTCTAAATCTCGTGGCACTTTTATTATGGCTAAGACCTATTTAGAACATTTAAACCCCGAACATTTACGCTATTACTTTGCAGCCAAACTCTCTAGTAAAATTGATGATATTGATTTAAATTTAGAGGATTTTTCACAACGCGTTAATTCAGACTTAGTAGGTAAAGTTGTAAATATTGCCAGTCGCTGTGCGGGGTTTGTGGTTAAGAAGTTTGCTGGAAAACTTGCCGAAACTTGGTCTGACAAAGCTCAAAATTTATATAGCGATGCCATAGATCAATCTGAAAAAATTGCTAACTTATATGAAAACCGTGATTATGGACAAGCAATGCGTGAAATTATGGCAATTGCAGATAAAGCTAACGAATACATTGATGAAACTGCCCCTTGGGTACTTGCTAAACAAGAAGGCAAAGAACTCGAACTCCATGAATCTGTTACACTAGGAATTAACTTTTTTAGAGTACTCATGACTTTTTTAATGCCGGTACTGCCAGAAACCGCTAAAAAATCATTCGATTTTCTACAACTTGATTCGGTAAAATGGGCAGATATTAACACTCCTCTATTAGGGCATAAAATTATTAAATTTAAAGCCTTAATGCAACGTGTTGATACTGATTCTATCCAAAAAATGCTTACTGATTCAAAACAAAATCTACAGACAACACAACAAAAACAACCTTCTCAAAAAGTTATAGCCGATGAAGATATTGCACAAAATATTGAGACAATAGCTCCAGAAGTCACTATTGAGGATTTCTTAAAACTGGATTTACGTATAGCCAAAATAATTAATGCCGAGGATGTACCTAAAGCCGATAAACTATTAAAACTAACCCTTGATTTGGGTTTTGAACAAAGACAAGTTTTTGCTGGAATTAAAACCGCCTATCAAGCCAAAGATTTAATCGGTAAAACCACGGTTATGGTTGCCAACCTTAAACCTCGTAAAATGCGTTTTGGCATGTCTGAAGGCATGATTCTCGCCCCTGGGCCAGGTGGTGAAGATATTTTTTTATTAACCCCTGACGAAGGTGCTAAACCAGGAATGCGAGTAAAGTAAAACCTATTTTTTTATGACAGAATACATCCTTATTATTATCAGCACTGTTTTGGTAAACAATTTTGTCTTAGTTAAATTTTTAGGGCTTTGCCCTTTTATGGGTGTGTCTAAAAAAACTGATGCGGCACTAGGTATGGGGCTAGCTACTACTTTTGTTATGACGCTGTCTTCGGTTCTAAGCTATCTTATTTATACCTACTTGCTTGAACCCTTTAATCTTGAGTTTTTACAAACCATTGGCTTTATCATAGCAATTGCCGCTGTGGTGGGGTTTACCGAAATGGCAATTCACAAAACCAGTCCGGTTCTCTACCAAGTTTTAGGTATTTATTTACCCCTTATCACCACTAACTGCGCCGTTCTTGGGGTAGCTTTATTAAATGTAGGAGAAAGACATAACTTTTTAGAATCTGCTGTTTATGGCTTTGGTGCCGCCGTTGGCTTTACTCTAGTGATGATTTTATTTGCGTCTATGCGTGAACGCATTGAATATGCTGACGTTCCTCGCCCCTTTCGTGGAGCCCCCATTGCCCTTATTACAGCAGGTCTAATGTCTGTTGCCTTTATGGGTTTCTCTGGCTTGGTTCCGTAAAACTATTATGTTAACCGCAGTGTTTATTTTTTTAGGTTTAGCTTTGATCTTTGGATTACTGCTTGGCTATGCCTCCATTAAATTTAAAGTAGAAGGCAACCCTACCGCAGAAGCTATTGATAAAATATTACCACAAACTCAATGTGGACAATGCAGTTTTCCTGGCTGTAAACCTTATGCAGAAGCACTTGCTAAAGACCTAAATGAAGACACCTCCGAAACCCAAGTAAACCTCTGCATTCCTGGTGGTCAAGAAGTGATGATTCTTATCTCAGAAATCACCCATCGCCAACCAAAAGAAATGGATGCGGTACCTGAAGAAAAATTAGCTAAAATAACCGCTTTTATTGATGAAGATGTTTGTATCGGTTGTACCCATTGTATAAAAGCCTGCCCTGTTGATGCTATTATGGGAGCAACTAAACTGATGCATACAGTGATACAGCAAGAATGTACCGGCTGTGAGAAATGCATTACAGCATGCCCGGTAGATTGCATTGATATGTTGCCAGAAGAAGTATCACAGAAAAATTGGGTTTGGCCAAAACCAGATGAATCCCCCTTAACGGGAGGTTTAAAATGAGTTCTCAAAGCCTTAATAAATCACACTATAAAAAACCTAAGCACAAATTTTTAGTTTGGCTAACACAAATATATTCAGCGTTTTATCCTATGGCAAAACGCTGGTTACACCGTTTTAATGGCGGAATTTTCTTACAATATCACAAAGAGATTAGTAATTCTCATCCCCTAAAACCTACATTTATCCCCAACGAATTGGTTTTACCCTTACAGCAACACATAGGGGTTGAAGTAGAGCCTTTAGTTAAGGTAGGTGATATGGTGCAAAAAAACCAGTGCCTTGCCGACACCAAAAAAGGTTTAAGTGCCCCTATTCATGCCCCCACATCTGGAATTATTTCAGCGATTGAAAAAAGAATCACCCCTCATGTTTCTGGCTTAGCAACACTTTGTATCATTCTAAGTCCTGATTTTAAAGAAACCACAATAGAAAATTCACTTAACGTGCCGAAAGAACCTCCTCAATCACCTAAAGCTCTAATTGATATTATTCACCGTGCAGGTATTGTTGGCATGGGAGGAGCGGGCTTTCCTACCTTCGCTAAAATTCCTAATAAAAGAAATCTGATTCACACTCTACTTCTCAATGGTGCTGAATGTGAACCCTTTATTACCTGTGATGACATTTTAATGCAAACTCAAGCAGACCATATTGTGCAAGGCGCTATTATTGTTGCCAATGCTTTAGGTGCCAACAAAATTATATGCGGTATAGAGAATAACAAGCCCAAAGCCATTAATGCCATGAAAAAAGCTACAAAAAACACCCTAGTAGAGATTAAAACCGTTGCTACTGTTTATCCTATGGGAGGGCAGAAACAACTAACTCAAGAACTTACTGGCTTAGAAACCCCGCCAAACTCTCATGCGGTTGATACTGGAATTTTACTAATGAATGTGGCTACCTATGCTGCCATTTATAAAGCTGTTAAGTATGGCAAGCCTTTAATACAACGCTTAGTAACAGTTTCTGGATTAGGGCTAAAATCACCTTACAATATTAGTGTTTTATTAGGCACAGCTTTTGATACTTTAATTGAGCAAGCTAGTCCCAAAACACCTATAAACTACCCTCTAATTATGGGTGGACCAATGATGGGTACTAAAATGCCTAGCAATGCCGTGCCAGTTTTAAAAACCACCAACTGCATACTTGCCAATCCACCAGAACCCATAACAGCAGCTCTGCCCTGTATTCGATGTGGAGAGTGTATGGATGCCTGTCCAGTTAATTTATTACCACAGCAAATGTATTGGTATAGCCGTTCGGAAGAATTTAATAAAGTAGAACAACTGCATGTTTTTGATTGTATTGAATGTGGTTGCTGTTCTTTTGTCTGCCCTAGTAATATTCCCTTAGTACAATATTATCGTCATGCAAAAGCTGAAATAAAACAACTTAAAGTTGACGAAAATTTCACTATACTAGCAAAACAACGTCATGAATTCAGGCTAGCCCGTATTGCAACAGAGAAGGCTGAAAAAGCTGCCCGAATGAAGGCTAAAAAAGAGGCGGTGAAAAAACAAGCGGCTGCAAAAGCTAGTCTTTCAGGAACATCACTAGACCAATCTATAAGCCAACCTAATCCCAAAAAATCCGCCGCGGCACAAGCTGCCGCAAGAGCTGCTGCAAGATTAGCAGCTAAAAAATCCTCTGCTACATCAACCCAACCATTAGATCAAACAGAAAAAAAACCCTTATCCGCCAGAGACAAAGCAATTGCTAAAGCTAGACAAATGGCACAGGCTAAAAAACAATCACAATCTACAGATAAGGGATTACCAAAACCTCAATCCCCCGAAAAACTGTAATGGTTTCACTACCCCTCTGTGTCAGAATAGTTGTCATCCCAAATATTTATAAAATCAGAGGGAAATAGGAATAAAACATGGCTTATCCATTAGAACGCAAAGAAGCAATACTTAACAAACTACTACCGCCTAGCAGTAAAGCAATCGCAGAGGTTGCAAAAGAAGAAGGAATACCCATAGGTACAATTTACGCTTGGCAATCCAAAACCAAGCAAGCAAGCAAGCAGGAGTATCCATGCCAAGAAATCATACCAAAGCAGATAACTGGTCAGCAAAGACCAAACTATCAATTGTGGTCGAAACAGCCCTCTTATCAGAGTCAAATCTCAGTGAATATTGCCGAGAAAAAGGTTTCTATACTGAACAGATTAAACAATGGGAAAACCAGTGTTTAACAGGCTTTTGTAATGGTCAAGTAAAATTGTCGCGTATGAACAAGGCGGTTGCCTTTTTTAATAAGCGAACAAAAAACTCCCTGTCAAAATCTTTCAAGAAGCCTTCTTTTTCTTGCTTGAAAAAGCTCAATACCAACTGCCTAACAAAGACGCTTTTCAAATGGTTAGATTAATAGACTCAACCACTATTGATTTAAATCTAAATCAGTTTAAATGGGTGCTTTAATATCCCTTTTTTGTCATACATGGCGGAGAAGAGCCTATTTCGCCTCTCCTACGGCTTTGCCTAGTGCGACAGAGTGTTTTAAAAACGTTATATTTCCCAAATACTTGCATTATCATTCGCATTTCTACTCAGGGATTAGGGTATAATTCACTCCCATTCTGATTCTATCAATTCTATAGTGATTTCATGACAAAATTTATCTTTGTAACAGGAGGGGTAGTATCTTCTCTAGGAAAAGGCATTGCAGCGGCTTCATTAGGAGCAATCTTAGAGGCTCGTGGTTTAAAAATTAGTATGTTAAAAATGGATCCATATATAAATGTTGATCCAGGAACTATGAGTCCATTGCAACATGGTGAGGTTTTTGTAACCGATGATGGAGCTGAAACTGATTTAGATCTAGGGCATTATGAGCGTTTTGTGCAGCGTCATTTTATGCAAAGTAATAGCTTCTCTACTGGTCAAGTTTATGACCGAGTTATTCGTAATGAGCGTCGTGGAGATTATTTAGGTGGCACTGTTCAAGTCATTCCGCACATTACCGATGAAATAATTCGTAGAATTAAGCTAGGGGCATCTGATTGTGATGTGGCTTTAATTGAAGTAGGCGGTACTGTTGGTGATATTGAATCCTTGCCGTTTTTAGAGGCAATTCGACAATTATCTATTGAAGTGGGGCGTGATAGAGCCATTTTTATGCACCTAACCTTACTGCCTTATATTGTAGCGGCTGGTGAAGTTAAAACCAAGCCAACTCAACATTCTGTTAAAGAATTACGCTCAATTGGTATTCAGCCAGATATTTTAATTTGTCGTTCAGAAAGGGCTTTAGAGGAAAGTGAAAAGAAAAAAATTGCTCTGTTTACTAATGTAGTAGAAAAAGCAGTTATTAATTCATTAGATGCCAAAAGTATTTACCAAGTGCCTAGAATGTTACATGAGCAGGGCTTGGATGACATAGTAGTAAACCATTTTAGGTTAGAACTTCCTCCAGCAGATTTATCGGACTGGGATAAGGTGGTTAATGCTCAGTTAAACCCTGAAAAATCCGTTAATATCGCAATGGTAGGTAAGTATGTTGATTTAACAGAAGCTTATAAGTCTTTAATTGAAGCTCTTATCCATGCAGGAATTCACACTAAAACAAAAGTAAATATTTCCTATGTTGATTCTGAAACTCTTGAAACTGATGGTATTTCTCAAATTGAAAATATGGATGCTATTTTAGTACCCGGTGGGTTTGGGGAGAGAGGTGTAGAGGGTAAAATTTTAGCTATTCAGTATGCTCGTGAAAATAAAGTGCCTTATCTTGGAATTTGCTTGGGAATGCAAATGGCAGTGGTAGAATTTGCCCGCCATGTTGCTGGTTTAGAAAATGCTCATAGCTCAGAATTAAATCCAGCCACGCCGCATCCTGTAGTCGCCTTAATTACTGAATGGACGGATGAAAATGGAGAAACTGTTCAACGGAATGAAGATGTAGGTTTAGGCGGAACTATGCGTTTAGGTGGGCAAAATTGTAATTTACAGCCAAATAGCAAATTGGCAAAAGCTTATGGTAGTGAGATAATTAGAGAGCGTCATCGTCATCGCTATGAAGTGAATGAGGGTTATGTTGTAAAGTTAGAGCAGGCAGGTTTAATATTTTCAGGGCGTTCTGAAGATGGTACTTTAGTTGAGACAATTGAGTTAGCAGATCATCCTTGGTTTGTTGCTTGTCAGTTTCATCCAGAATTTACCTCAACTCCTAGAAATGGGCATCCATTGTTTACGGCTTTTGTTGAGGCTGCTAATGTTGAATATGCTAATAAAAACAAGGGCAATTAAATGAAACTGTGTGGATTTGATGTAGGTATTGATAAACCTTTATTTTTGATTGCAGGTCCTTGTGTTATTGAATCTGAAGCAATGGCAATGAAGACCGCACAGCAATTAAAAGTAATGACCGAAGAGCTAGGTATTCCTTTTATTTACAAGTCATCTTATGACAAGGCTAATCGTTCTTCAACGCAGAGTTTTCGAGGTTTAGGGATTGAAGAAGGGCTTAGAATCCTGCAAAAAGTAAAAGATGAAATTGGCATTCCTGTTTTAACCGATGTACATGAAGATACACCGTTAGATGAGGTTGCTAGTGTTGTAGATGTGATGCAAACCCCAGCTTTTTTAGTACGCCAAACCAATTTTATTCAAAATGTCTGTAGACAAGGAATTCCAGTTAATATTAAAAAAGGTCAATTTCAAGCCCCTTGGGATATGGAACAAGTGGTTTTAAAAGCTCGTGAAGTAGGCAATGATAATATTATGGTCTGTGATCGTGGAACTTCTTTTGGTTATAACACTTTAGTCTCTGATATGAGGGGGTTGGCTTCTATGCGTCAAACAGGTTGTCCTGTGGTATTTGATGCTACCCATTCTGTGCAACAACCTGGTGGTCAAGGAGCTACTTCGGGTGGGCAACGTGAAATGGTTCCTGTTTTAGCCCGTGCCGCAGTTGCCGCAGGAGTTTCAGGTGTATTTATAGAAACGCATCCTAATCCTGAAAATGCATTATCAGATGGTCCTAATATGTGGCCAATTAATAACTTGAAACCTTTACTAACCACTTTGAAGCGTTTAGACGATTTAGTGAAGTCAGAAGGGTTTATTGAAACTTTATAAAAATAGTTAAGTAAGGAAAGGTCTTTTAATTAACCTTTTTTGTCATTTAGGTGACATATAGGCTTGTTATAATTAGAAGAATATTATCCCAAAATAAATTTAAACTTAAATAGGAAAAAAAATGTCATTGATTAAAGATATTAAAGCTCGTCAGGTAATTGATTCACGTGGGAACCCAACCGTTGAAGCGGATGTAACTTTAGAAGATGGTTCATTTGGACGAGGTATTTCTCCATCAGGTGCATCGACAGGATCTCGTGAAGCCATTGAATTACGTGATAATGATAAGTCTAAATACGGAGGCAAGGGAGTTTTAACCGCAGTTAATAATATTAATACTGAAATTAAAGCAGCCTTGGTAGGTAAAGATGCGACAGATCAGGCAACTATTGATAATGCAATGATTGCCTTAGATGGTACTGATAACAAAGCCCGTTTAGGTGCTAATGCGATTTTAGCAGTCTCTATCGCAACGGCTCAAGCCGCAGCAAGCTCTAAAGGATTACCCTTGTATGCTTACCTAAAAACAGATACTTATAAAATGCCTGTTCCTATGATGAATATCATTAACGGTGGAGAGCATGCAGATAACTCAGTTGATTTTCAAGAGTTCATGATTGTGCCAGTGGGTGCTCCTAGCATGTCAGAAGCAATTCGTTATGGTGCTGAAGTTTTTCATGCCTTAAAGAAGGTATTGGCAGATAAAGGTTATAATACTGCCGTTGGTGATGAAGGTGGATTTGCACCAGATTTAAAATCAAATGAAGAAGCAGTAACCGTTATTTTAGAAGCGATTGAAAAAGCTGGCTATGAAGCTGGTAAAGATATTATGATCGCTATGGATACCGCATCTTCAGAATTATATAAAGATGGTAAATATCATCTTAGTTCAGAAAATAAGGTATTAACTTCAACAGAACTAGTAGATTTGTTTTCTGAGTGGGTTGATAAATATCCAATCATTTCAATCGAAGATGGCCTAGATGAGTCTGATTGGGATGGTTTTAAGTATCAAACAGAAAAAGATGGTCATCGTTTACAAGTGGTCGGCGATGATTTGTTTGTGACCAATCCTAAAATCTTACAAGAAGGGATTGAGAAAGGTGTCGCCAACTCGATTTTAATTAAGATTAACCAAATTGGTACCTTAACAGAAACTTTTGCCGCAATTAAAATGGCTAAGGATGCTGGCTATACTGCGGTAGTTTCTCATCGCTCTGGTGAAACTGAAGATACAGTTATTGCTGATATTGCAGTTGCAACAGGTTGTGGGCAAATTAAAACTGGTTCTCTTTCCCGTACTGACCGTATTGCAAAATACAATCAGTTAATTCGTATTGAAGAAGCTCTAGGAGCTGAAGCCATTTACCCTGGTAAAGATGCGTTTTATAATCTTAATAAGTAATACCTAAATTACTGCAAGCACTTGCAGGATTTAGGTATTATAACTAGCTGGTGGAATATCTGTGAAAGCTTTAATGATTATCCTTGCACTAATTATTATGGTTTTACAGATTCGTCTGCTATCTTCTGATGGCGGAGTAGCTGAGTATCTTACCTTAAAATCTCAACTTCAAGTTTTACAAAAAGAAGTTGATGATCAAGCCAGTGTGAACGATTTGCTTCGCCAAGAAGTTAAAGATTTACAATCAGGCACTGAAGCCATAGAAACCATTGCGCGTCAAAAATTAGGAATGATTGCTGAAGATGAAATTTTCATCCAAATCATTGAAATCCCTGTCTTTCCTATTCCAGAAGACAATCCTCAATGAGCTTTCAAAAATACATATACCGCACCAGTTCCTCCATCTTTAGGTAAGGCACTACAAAATCCTAACACTTGTTTTATTTGTTTAAGCCTTTGATTAACTAAGTTTTTTAAAACTGGAATACTATTTTCGGAACGGTAGCCTTTGCCGTGAATAATAATGGCATAACGAGCTTTGTCTGACCAAGCTTGATAAATAAATGCTTGAATATTGCGATCTGCTTCTTCTGAAGTTTGGCCGTGTAAATCCAACTCCCATTGAGTATAAAACTCACCCTTTTTTAGTTTTGATAGTTCCTGTAGTCGAATACCTTTTTGATGATGCAGCAAATTATCAAAAGCTCCGACGGTATTAAAATCCTCACTATAATCTAAATCTTGCAGTTTTTTATCAATAGAAGAAGGTTTTTTTGTATGAAGCTTAGGTTTTTTAGGCGGAAAAGTAACTTTATTATTGCTTTTTAGAGGCTGAACATCTTTAACAGCATCAATAAAAAGGGTTTTGCCGTCATCTTTGTCGCCATTTGTTGGTAGAGTCATTTATAATTGTCGCAATTTAATTAATTTTGTACCCTAATCCAAAGATAGAAACGCTAAATAGTGCGTAAGATATTGGTTTCACAGGGAAAGTAAAAAATATTAGTAGCACCCATAGGTTCGACGGCTATTTTTTCTTTTCCTGTGGAATCAATAGGTTATGGCTCTTCACCGCCATTATGACAAAAAAGAGATATTAAAGCACCATTTAACCTACGATATATAAGGCTTTCAACGACTTTATAATAAGGTAGGTAATATATGCTTAATATCCCAAGTGCTATTCTAGGATTTACAGGGCAATGTGTCAAAGGGTTTAAAATTGAAGAAGACTCTAATGACGCAATCATACAGTGTCGTAGAGATCATCGATTTAACCCCATAAACCCACAGACAAGAGAGCGAGGTAGCATTGTTCAATTAAGGACAAAACGAATACGAGATGTACCATTATTCGGCGGTAAAACATGGATAGAAGTTGAGCGTGCACAGGTAAGAAGCTCTAATAACCAGCGTCATATGGAAGCACTATCATTCACCGATAAAGGCTGTTATTACACGCAACGATTTTGTAAACTAGTCAGTGGAATGTGTCGTCATATGAGCATCAAGACCGTTTCCAAACATCTTGACTTACGCTGGGAGAGCGTCAAAAACATTGACAGATTCTGGCTAAAAACACACCTACCAAATCTTGAGCCAGAGCAACTCAAGGACTTAACTTATATCGGAGTAGATGAAGTAGCTAGAGCCAAAGGCCATGATTAGATGACAGTGGTTTATGACATGGTCAGCGGACATTTAATTGGCGTAGAAACAGGACGCAAAGCACAGCTATTGATTGA
>CAZRMK010000011.1:0-22626 GCA_964601165.1 uncultured Piscirickettsiaceae bacterium
ATAAAAGGTGAAATAAATTAACAAATTTACAGAATAAAACTTGCTTAACCAAATTATTGATACTTATCAGTTTCGTAAGGAAGATAAGCGGTATGCTAGACGGGTATCTATGGAAGAAATAGAAAAAAACGATTTTAATTTGAATATTTCACGTTATGTCAGTACCGCTAAACCTGAACCTATCATAAATTTAGATGAGGTTCATCAGCAACTACAAGAAATTGAGCAGGATATACAAGGGGCTAAAGACAAGCATAATAGCTTCCTCAAAGAATTGGGATTGGCTACTTTATTGTAAAGCTAATCGAGTTACTATTTTTAAAAATTTATTTTCGGAGAAATTTATATGCAGTTAAGACCCGTTCCAAATTATGTTCAAGGGATAAATGAACCATCTTCTAAAGAGCAACAATGGGAGTTCTTGTTGGATATAGTCGATGAAGAAGCTTGCTATGCACTCAGCGATATTTTAGATGCAAATTTAAGTGAAGAAAAGTTGTCAAAAATTTTTCTGCAACTGATAAAAATGTACCCAAGAGATGTTGATGTTTTATTGCAATTATCTTTTCATTACGAGAAAGAAAATGAGCCTTTATTGGCATACATTCATCTTCAAGCATCGGTTTCAATTGCTTTACAGGCGATACCAAATGAATTTTTATGGGAAACAGGAAAAATTAATTATAATGCTCTTAATAATCGACCTTTTTTTAGAGCCTATAAAGCCTTGGCAGAACAATATTTTGAGACCAAAAATATAGAAGAGGCAATTATTATTGCTAAACGCTTAATTTCTGTGCATTCTGATGATAATATAGGTGCTAGGTATACGTTGGTAAAATGCTATCAACATATCAAAAACACAGTAGCGTTAGAAGAGCTTTGTAAACAATATGAGGGTGAGAATTTACTTGAGACCTTTACATAATTTAAGGTGCTGTTTTATGCGTTTCATAAACTGTGCTTTAATTATGCAAAGGTCTTTACTTGATTAAACCCCATTATTTTTACGCAAATGTCTTTTCTGGTTTTTAGAAACTCCCTAACATAGTAGGGAAATTTTTTATTTTAGAGGAATTAACAATGTCTAGCTCTTTCTCCTACATACGATTTTTTAACGAAATTAACATTGAAGATATTCCAATAGTTGGCGGTAAAAACGCATCTCTTGGGGAAATGTATCAAGCTTTAACTCCACAAGGTATTTTAGTGCCAAATGGTTTTGCGGTAACGGCCGAAGCTTATAGGACATTACTTTCTGAGAATAATCTCTGGGGCAGTCTTCGCCAGATTATAGAGCCGTTGGATGAAGATAATATGGTTGATTTAGCGAAACGAGGCAACCAAGCTAGACAACTTATTTATAACGCACCTTTTTCTGCCAAATTAGAAGACGAAATTTTAGCGGCTTATAAGCAGTTAAACTCTGAATTTCCTGATGAAATAACCGTGGCTATTCGTAGCTCTGCTACGGCTGAAGATTTGGTTACTGCTAGCTTTGCTGGTCAGCAAGATACCTTTTTAAATGTTAAGGGTGAAGCAGATGTTTTAACTGCTTGTAAACGTTGTTTTTCTAGTCTATTTACGGATAGAGCGATTCATTACCGTATCGATCATGGGTTTGATCATTTTGATGTAGGACTCTCTATTTGTATTCAAAAAATGGTACGCTCTGATTTAAGCACTTCTGGGGTCATGTTTTCGTTAGATACCGAGACCGGCTTTAAAGACGCGGTTTTTATTACCGCTGCTCATGGTCTGGGTGAAAATGTTGTACAAGGAGCGGTTGATCCTGATGAATTTTATGTGCATAAGCCAACTTTTTCACTTGGATATAGGGCAATTTTAAAACGGCATTTGGGTGCTAAAAAAATTAAAATGATCTATGCGTCAGATACCACTAAAAGTCCGATTCGTAATATTTCAACAACAGAGGAAGAGCAAGATAATTTTTGCCTGACAGATTCGGAGGCTCTAATTTTAGCCGATTATGCAATTCGTATTGAAGATTACTATTCTGAAAAAGCTGGCTACGATAAACCGATGGATATGGAATGGGCTAAAGATGGATTGGATGGCAAGTTATATATTGTGCAAGCACGACCAGAAACGGTAGCTTCTCAAACAAATAAAATGACTCTGAATACTTATAAAATAGAAGTTCCTGCTGAAGAAAATGAAGCAAAAATATTAATAGAAGGGCGTGCTGTTGGTCAAAAAATCAGCCAAGGTCAGGTGCATGTTATTGAGGATGTAAGCTGTATTGAACAGTTTAAAGCTGGAGAAGTATTAGTTACCGATATAACCACTCCTGACTGGGAACCAGTGATGAAGATTGCTTCAGCTTTGGTGACCAATCGAGGAGGGAGAACTTGTCATGCTGCGATTATCGCACGTGAGTTAGGTATTCCTGCGATTGTAGGTTGTGGCAATGCGACAAAAAAATTACAAGATAACCCTTATGTTACGGTTTCTTGTGCCTCGGGAGAGGTCGGTAAAGTCTATTCAGGAAAAATTCCTTTTCATATTCAAGAAACAGATTTAGAACAGTTTTTACCACCCAAGACCGAGATGATGATTAATCTCGCTAACCCTGATTTTGCTTTTCAACAGAGTTTGATACCTAACCAAGGCGTGGGGCTGGCGAGAATAGAGTTTATTATTAGTCAGTTGATTAAAGCTCACCCTCTTGCTCTTTTAGATCCCGAGAAGGTCGAAAACAAAAAACAGCGCCAAAAAATTCTTAAATTAATACGTCACCATCCTAGTGGTTCAGAGTATTTTATTCAAGCCTTGGCAGAAGGCATAGCAACTTTAGCGGCGGCTTTTTACCCCAAGCCAGTGGTAGTTCGTTTATCTGACTTTAAGTCTAATGAATATGCCAGCTTAATTGGAGGAGAGCAGTTCGAGCCTAAAGAAGAAAACCCCATGATTGGTTTTAGAGGGGCTTCTCGCTATAGCTCGGAATTATTTGAACCCGCTTTTGAACTAGAATGTTTAGCGATAAAAAAAGTACGAGAGCAGATGGGATTAACCAATTTAGTGGTGATGGTGCCTTTTGTTCGTCAGGTTTCTGAGGCGAAACAGGTAATCAATACGCTTGCTAAATACGGTTTATGTCGTGGTGAGAAGGGTTTAAAGATTTATATGATGTGTGAAATTCCTAATAACATTTTAGAAATTGATCTTTTCGCCCCTTATTTTGATGGTATTTCTATCGGTACTAATGACTTAACGCAGTTGATTTTAGGGGTTGATAGAGATTCAGAATTGGTTGCTTCGGCTTACGATGAGCGAGGTTTAGGGGTGAAGAAAATGATTCAATGGGCGGTAGAGGGAGCAAAACGTAACGGATTATATATAGGAGTTTGTGGGCAAGCGCCATCAGATTTCCCAGAAATGGCTAAGTTTTTAGTTGAGCTAGGAGTAGACTCGCTAAGTTTAAACCCTGATAGCTTACTTAAAACCACACAATTAGTTTTACAATTAGAACAAGATTCCCAGACCCTGTAATGGTTTAAAAGAGGTTGGCTCAGTATGTTGCTGATGATTGATAATTATGATTCCTTTACCTATAACCTAGTGCAATATTTTGGCGAGTTAGGTCAGAGGGTTGAGGTTTATCGTAATGACCAGATTACGATAGAAAAAATAGCCGAACTTGCTCCTGAGTTTTTAGTAATTTCACCAGGTCCTTGTACGCCAACAGAGGCAGGGATATCGGTTGCAGCTATTAAGCATTTTGCGGGGAAAATTCCTGTTTTGGGAGTATGTTTAGGTCATCAAGGTATCGGTCAGGCATTTGGAGGGAAGGTGATTCGTGCTAAAAAAGTGATGCATGGTAAAACTTCTCCCGTTTTTCATCATAACCTTGGTTGTTTTAAAGGCTTATCTAACCCAGTTCAAACCACGCGTTATCATTCTTTAGTGCTGGAGCAAGCTACTTTACCAGATTGTTTAGAGGTAACAGCTTGGACGGAAAATGAACTTGGTGAGTTTGATGAAATTATGGGAGTGCGACATAAGACACTGGCGGTTGAGGGAATGCAGTTTCATCCAGAATCGATTTTGACGGAGCAGGGTCGTCAAATGTTAAATAATTTTTTGGAGCAAGGTTAGCCTAGCCGCAGGAGATTTAAATGAATTTAAAACAAGCACTAGAGCAATTACTTGAACACCGAGATCTTCATGAAGAAGATATGATTGAGGTTATGCAAAGTTTAATGTCTGGTGAAGCGACTGCCGCACAGATTGGTGCTATTTTAGTGGCATTGAGAATGAAAGGCGAAACCACTACCGAAATTACCGCCGCAGTTAAGGTGATGAGAAACTTGGCGACCCCAGTTAATATCGCAAATAAAGCTCATTTGGTTGATACCTGTGGAACAGGGGGCGACGGGGCGAATACTTTTAATATTTCAACCGCTTGTGCATTTGTAGTCGCCGCCGCGGGTGGTCGAGTTGCAAAACATGGTAATCGTTCTATTTCAAGTAAGTCGGGTAGTGCTGATGTGTTAGAGGCGATGGGAGTTGATTTAAACCTAACTCCAGAGCAGGTTGCACAGTGTGTAGAGGACTTGGGAATTGGCTTTATGTTTGCCCCTGCCCACCATAGTGCGATGAAAAATGTTATTGGACCTAGAAAGGAACTTGGTGTTCGAACTATTTTTAATCTATTAGGACCCTTAACCAACCCCGCCGCCGCGCCGTTTCAAGTAATAGGGGTTTATGAAAAAAGTTTAACAAGCCTATTCGCACAAGTATTACAAAGTTTAGGCTCTAAGCATGTCATGGTGGTGCATGCCGAGGATGGCTTAGATGAAATTTCAATTGCCAGCATTACTCATGTGACAGAATTAAAAAATGATGAAATTAAACACTGGCAAATTGATCCCCATGATTATGATATGGATCATGCTAATTTAGATGATTTATCGGTTGATGCGGCACAAGATAGCATGAATGTGATTAAGGCAGTTTTTGCTAATAGTAATTGTGCAGCAAAAGATATTGTTTGTTTAAATGCTGGAGCGGCTCTTTATGTTGCTGGTTTAACCCCCAGTTATGCCGAAGGAGTGGTGAAGGCAAAAACCATTCTGGCATCTGGTGCAGTGCAAACCAAATTGCGTGATTTTATTGCTAAAACCCAGTCGTTTAGTTTATAGAAGCATTTTGTCATAATACTTGGTAAGTTATAGACATGAAACAATTTATTAAAAAATATTTTTATTTAGCATTAGGAGGGATATTTTTTGTAATTGGTTCGATTGGTATAATTTTACCTCTCTTACCAACCACTGTTTTTATGATATTAGCTACCAGCTGTTTCGCAAAAAGCTCTCCTAGATTTCATCAAGCATTATTAAATAATCGTTTCTTTGGAGCTGATCTTAGGCGGTGGGAAAAAAACCGTACTATGTTACGCAGTGCGAAAAAACGGGCAACCATCGTTATTTCGTTGATGTTTTCCATTTCGATTATTCTTTTGATAGGTAAATGGGAGATACAGATAATGCTGGCTATTCTTGCTATGGTCTTATTGTTTTTTTTATGGCGTGTTGCAGAACAAAAAGAAAATATTACATAAGTGTAAACTAGTTGAGGTCTTTGCATAATTAAAGCGCAGTTTTTATGTGTTTCATAAACTGTGCTTTAATTATGTAAAGGTCTCTAAATTTTATGGAAGCCCTAAAAAATAAGGAAAAGTCATCGATGAGCAGTACGCCCACCATTTTAAAGAAAATAATTTTTCGTAAGCTAGAAGAAATTCAAGAAAGTTGTCAGAAGATTCCTTTAAGAGAAATGAAGCAAAAAGCGATGATAGCTTCTACCTCTCCTACCCGTGATTTTGTTGCGGCAATGCAAGCTAAGTTAGATGCAGGGCATTCTGCAGTTATTGCGGAAATTAAAAAAGCTTCGCCCAGTAAAGGGGTGTTACGGGATCCGTTCAACCCCGTTGAAATTGCCAAGAGTTATGAAGAACATGGAGCGGCTTGCTTGTCTATTTTAACCGATAAAGATTTTTTTCAAGGTTCTAATGAATATTTGCAACAGGTACGTGAAGCGGTTGCTTTGCCGATTATTCGTAAAGATTTTATTGTTGATGATTATCAAGTCTATGAGTCTAAAGCTATAGGAGCAGATTGTATTTTGCTGATTGCGGCAGCTATTGGCGATGCTCAAATATCTGAGCTGACAGAAACTGCTTTAACGCTAGGGATGGACGTTTTAGTAGAAGTTCATAACCAAGAAGAAATGGAGAGAGCTTTACGTTTACCTTTGCCAATGATTGGCATTAATAATCGAGATTTACATTCGTTTGCAGTCTCTTTAGATAATACTATTGATATGTTGAGTATGATTCCTGATGATCGTATTGTTATTACTGAAAGCGGTATTTTAAGCATTGATGATGTTGCTAAAATGCGAGAGCATCAGGTTAATAGTTTTTTGGTCGGAGAGGCTTTTATGCGTGCAGAAAATCCAGGTAAGAAATTAGCAGAGCTGTTTAAGGTGTAATTAAAAATGCAACAGTATGGTTTTGATAGTCATTTCATTTCCTATTTTTATTAAAATTATAGGCTATGAGACCCTACAGGTTTATTAAACCATTACAATCTAGCATGATGCCAATTAATACTACTAATCCTATCCAATGGTTACTTAAAAATGCTTTAAAGGCTTGCTGTGGATTGTTTTTTGATAACAACAACTGATTATAACCAAACAAAAGCAATACCACCACCAAAGCTGAATAGTAAGCAGTCCCTAGCTGAAACAAGATTCCCATCCAAATTAAACCAACTAACATTAATAGCTGAAACAGGCCTATAATGATTTGAACCTTCTCGCCAAATAAAATAGCTGTCGATTTAATTCCCGCTGATAAATCCTCTTTTTTATCCGCTAAAGCATAGGCAGTATCATAAACTAAAGCCCAAATCATAGTGACTGCAAAAACTAACCAAGCTTGCCATGGAACGGTATTTAAAACTGCTGCAAACCCCATAGGTATTGCCCATGCGAAAGCAGCTCCTAAAAAAACTTGCGGCCAATAGGTATAGCGTTTCATAAAAGGATAAAGAGCCGCTAGTAAAACTGCACCCAATGATAAAATGATTGTAAACAGATTTAAAAACAAAACCAAGACAAAAGCCATTAAGTATAACAGAGTAAAAAACTTAAGAGCTTGCTTTGGAGTTAATGCGCCCGTAGCTAAAGGTCTGTTTTTAGTTCTAGCAACCTGTCCGTCAAAGTCTCTATCGGCATAGTCATTAATCACGCAGCCAGCAGAACGCATTAAAACAGTGCCCAAAATGAAAATAGTTAAAATATATACTTCAGGAAAACCCTCACTCGCTAACCACAAACTCCAAAGAGCTGGCCACAGCACTAGGTAAATTCCGATGGGTTTATTTATACGGCTTAGATGAACATAAGCCAGAAAAGTTTGTTTATTCATGAGTTTAGAGTTTTGTCTTCTAACTCAATGGCCTTTTTAGCAAAATCATTCAACTCTAATCTTGCTTCAGCCTTGCCCTGTTTATCAGAGTAATGTAGCCAAATTAAAGCTTCTGCTTTTTGCCACTGCATTATATAACCCCAGCCGACAAAATGATTTTGTCCTGCATCTTGGTGGATTAATTGCCAGCCTTCATCTTGAAGCTGCTGTTTTAACGCCTCTACTTGATTAGGATCAATTGGTAAATGATGCAAAAGGTAGACCTACCGTAGTTATGTAAGAGCTTGAGCTTACTTCTTTTCTGGTTTTTGCCAATCTTTTAAAGTAATTTGTTTTAAGCGTGACAAGGTTAATTTATTAGCAGGTGCTTCTTTAGTAATCGTTGATCCTGCACCTATTGTAGCACCAGAACCTATTTTAACAGGTGCCACTAATTGTGAAGCAGAGCCCACAAAAACATGATCTCCTATTTCGGTTAGATGTTTATTCACTCCATCATAGTTACAAGTAACCGTACCTGCTCCTATATTACAGCCCTCCCCCATCAAGGTATCACCAATATAGCTCAAATGACTAATTTTAGAGCCTTTGCCTATATTGACCTTTTTAGTCTCTACAAAATTACCAATTTTAACATCTTCCGCTAAATCCGTTCCTGGACGCAACCTAGCATAAGGTCCAATACTACAACCTTCAGCAATTTCAGTTTCTTCAATATATGAAAAAGGTTCAATAACAGTATCAGAACCAATTCTGCTATTTTTTACAACACAATTAGCACCAACTCTAATGTTATCACCCAAAACTACCTTGCCTTCAAAAATGACATTGACATCAATCAATACGTCTTGCCCTATTGTCACTTCTCCACGAATATCAACACGAGTTGCGTCGATTAAGGTCGCTCCTGTAACCATCAATTCTTGAGCTAACTGAGCTTGAAGTAACCTTTCTAATTCTTGTAATTGTGATTTATTATTTATTCCCAGAACTTCCATGGCAGATTCAGGCTGAGAAGTTAGTATTTCATAGCCATCCGTCACACACATTGCAATAATGTCCGTTAAATAATATTCTTTTTGAGCATTGTCAGCAGAAAGATTAGCTAACCAACCCTTAAGATATTTACCCTTAACCGCCATAATGCCAGTATTAACTTCTTTAATTTTTTTCTGTGAAGCTGAAGCATCTTTTTCTTCAATAATTTCTTGAACCTTAAAATCATGACTTCTTACAATTCGACCATAACCCGATGAATCCTCCAGACTAATGGTTAATAAAGCTAATGGGTGTGTATCATCCACCAGTGATAATAAATTTTTAAGCGTTAAGGGCTTGGTTAAAGGAACATCGCCATACAAAATCAGCACAATGTCATCATCATTATAAAAATCATTGGCTTGTACAACGGCATGCCCTGTACCCAGTTGTTCCGATTGCATGGCATAAGACAGGTTTTTTCCTATAATATTCGCCTTAACCGCATCTGCTCCATGTCCAATCACCGCAATCACCTCATCACAGGATAATTTTTCAGCCGTTTCCACTACATGTTGTAGTAAAGGTTTTTGAGCCAATGGCTGTAATACTTTAGGATGTTTAGAACGCATTCGTGTTCCTTTTCCTGCTGCCAAAATAATCACTTTTAAAAACATGAAATGTTCCTTAACTCAAAAAAAAGATATAAAAAAAGCGCCATAAAGCGCTTTTTTTAAATGAAGACGGATGCTAACGACCCATTCCTGTTTTATGCAAACGATCACGAAGCTTAGTAAGGGCTTGAATCTGAGCAACAGCTTCCGCAAGCTCAATTTGGGCTCGTGCGATATCAGTATTACTTTTTGCCTGATCCATTGCTTCTTCAGCACGTTGTTTTGCTTCTTCCGCAGCAGCTTGATCAAGCTCAGATGTCCGAATAGCAGAATCAGCGAGGATGGTTACCATATCTGGCTGAACATCGATAATACCACTATTAACAAAAAAGCATTCCTCTTTATCACCCTTAACAATACGAACTGTACCCGCTTTTAAAGTACTTAAAAACTTTATATGATGAGGAAGAATACCTACATCACCCTCCGTGGGTGACGCATAAACAATATTTGCCTTTCCAGAAAACACCGAGCCTTCCGAACTAACAATATCTACATCTATTGTAAATGCCATAATAAATTAACCTTCGTATTTTTTAGCGTTCTCTAAAACTTCATCAATATTACCCGCATACATAAATGCTTGCTCAGCAACATGATCCACTTCACCATCAATAATCATTTTAAAGCCACGAATCGTTTCTTTCAGAGTAACATAACGCCCATCTTCACCAGTAAATACTTTGGCAACAAAATATGGTTGCGAAAAGAAACGTTGTATTTTTCGTGCCCGTGCAACAATCGCACGATCTTCTTCTGAAAGCTCATCCATGCCCAAAATGGCAATAATATCTTTTAGCTCTTTATAACGCTGTAAAGTCTGTTGAACACCTCGTGCAACATCATAATGCTCTTGACCAACTACTAAAGGATCTAATTGACGAGAGGTTGAATCCAAAGGATCAATAGCAGGATAAATACCTGTTTCTGCAATTGCACGGTTCAACACCACTGTTGCGTCTAAGTGGGCAAAAGTTGTAGCTGGAGCTGGATCTGTTAAATCATCTGCAGGTACATATACCGCTTGAATAGAAGTAATTGAACCTGTTTTAGTCGATGTAATACGCTCTTGAATCTGACCCATTTCATAAGACAGAGTAGGCTGATAACCTACCGCAGAAGGCATACGACCTAACAATGCCGAAACTTCTGTTCCTGCAAGCGTATAACGGTAAATGTTATCGACAAAGAATAAAACATCACGACCTTCATCTCTAAAGTATTCTGCCATGGTTAAACCTGTCAAGGCAACGCGTAAACGGTTTCCTGGAGGCTCGTTCATTTGACCATAAACCAAAGCTACCTTATCAAGAACTCCAGACTCTTCCATTTCATAATAGAAGTCGTTACCTTCACGAGTACGCTCGCCTACACCAGCAAATACCGAGTAACCTGAATGCTCTAACGCGATATTACGAATAAGCTCCATCATGTTAACGGTCTTACCAACACCCGCTCCACCAAATAACCCAACCTTACCACCTTTAGCAAATGGGCAGATCAAATCAATCACCTTTACGCCTGTTTCTAACAATTCTTGAGAAGCAGCAAGTTCATCAAATGCAGGGGCAGGACGATGAATTGTATTACGCTCTTCAGCCTCTACCGGTCCCGCATTATCAATTGGATTTCCAAGTACATCGAAAATACGACCTAAAGTTGCTTTACCTACTGGAACAGAAATCCCTTCTCCAGTATTAACCACATCCATTCCACGCTTCATGCCATCAGATGAACCCATTGCGATTGCTCGCACTTGCATGTCACCAATTTGCTGTTGAACCTCTAGAGTTAAATCTAACTCTTCAACTCTTAATGCATCAAATATTCTTGGTAAATCAGCACCTTTAAAGTCGATATCGATAACTGGGCCGATAATTTGTACTATTTTTCCACTCATAATCTTAACCTTTTATTGAAACCTTAAACCGCAGACGAACCAGAAACAATCTCAGAAAGTTCTGCTGTAATCGCTGCTTGACGGGCTTTATTATAAGACAGTTTAAGGTCTTTTATCATATCACCCGCATTATCCGTTGCATTCTTCATTGCCATCATACGCGCACTTTGCTCGCATGATGCATTTTCAACAACAGCCCCAAATACCATGCTTTCTATATAACGAGTCATTAGTAAAGCTAAAGTTTCTTTAGCACTTGGCTCATAGATATAATTTCCACGAGGTTTAAAGGTACTGTCGTCATCACTATTTCTAGCGGATCCTTCCGAGATAATAGGAATGATTTTTTCGATAACTGGGTTTTGAGTCATAACGTTTACAAACTTATTTGCACCAAGATAAACCTCATCAACTTCTCCCGCACCAAACTTATCTAAAACAACCTTGATTACACCAGCTAAATCTTCTATATGGGGGACATCACCTAAACCAGATACCGTAGCTACTACATTCCCGCCATAACTACGAAAGAAAGCTTGTGCTTTCCTGCCAACTAAAGCCAACTCAACCTCAACCCCTTGCTCATTCCAAACCTTAAGTAAGGGCAAGTATTTACGGAACAAATTTGAATTTAAACCACCGCAGAGACCTCGATCAGATGAGACCATAATCACCGCAATACGTTTTACGTCTTCCCTAACTTGAGTATAAGGATGCTTATACTCAGGGTTAGAATTAGCGATATTATTAACTACTCTTTTCACTTTTTCGACATAGGGCAACGTTTCATCCATGCGTAATTTTGTTTTACGCATCTTTGAAGCCGCTACCATTTCCATGGCTTTAGTGATTTTTTGGGTATTGGTTACGGAGCTAATTTTAGCTCTAATTTCTTTACCGCCTGCCATCGCCTACTCCTTTTTAGTTTAGTAAACGAATTAGTAAACGCCGTTGTCTTTAAATGACTCAACACAAGCTTTTACATTCGCAATAATGTCATCATTCCAGTCACCTTTCTTATTGATAGTGGCAGCTAGTTCAGCATTTTGTGAATTTAAATAATCATGCAAAGCGGCTTCAAAAGAAAGTACTTTTTCAACCTCAACATCATCTAAATAACCTTCATTAACCGCATATAGAGACATTGCCATCTCTGCAACGCTCAAAGGAGAGTATTGGTCTTGTTTCATCAATTCCGTAACACGTTTACCACGTTCTAACTGTGCTTTAGTCGCAGAATCAAGGTCAGAGGCAAACTGAGCAAAAGCTGCTAGCTCACGATACTGCGCCAAATCTAAACGAATTTTCCCACCCAGTTTTTTAATGGCTTTAGTTTGAGCAGCACCACCAACACGCGATACAGATAAGCCAGCATTAACAGCAGGACGAATTCCTTGAGTAAACAAAGAAGATTCCAGAAAGATTTGACCATCAGTAATTGAAATAACGTTAGTTGGTACAAATGCAGATACATCACCAGCTTGCGTTTCAATAATAGGTAAGGCAGTCAAAGAACCCGTTTTACCCTTTACTTCACCATTGGTAAATTTTTCAACATAATCAGCATTAACACGAGCAGCACGCTCGAGTAAACGAGAATGTAAATAGAACACATCACCAGGAAAGGCTTCTCGACCTGGTGGGCGACGCAGTAATAGTGAAATTTGACGATAAGCTTGAGCTTGCTTAGTTAGATCGTCATAAATAATCAACGCATCTTCTCCACGATCACGATAATACTCGCCCATTGCACAACCAGCATAGGCTGCTAGATATTGAAGAGCAGCAGGATCAGAAGCATTAGCTGCAACGATAACTGTATTATCCATCGCACCCATTTCTTCTAATTTACGGGCAACGTTACTAACAGTGGAAGCTTTTTGCCCCATTGCCACATATACGCATTTTACGCCAGTATTTTTTTGAGAAATAATTGCATCAATTGCGATTGCAGTCTTACCTGTTTGACGATCTCCGATGATTAGCTCACGCTGACCACGACCGACTGGAATCATTGAATCGATCGACTTAATTCCTGTCATCATAGGCTCATCAACCGATTGACGCTCAATAACACCAGGAGCAATTCGCTCAATTGGCGATGTTATTTTAGTATCAATTGCTCCCTTACCATCAATAGGGCGACCTAATCCATCAACAATCCGTCCATTCAATTCAGGGCCAACAGGGACTTCTAAGATTCGACCGGTACAAGTGACCTTGTCACCTTCTGAGATGTGATCAAACTCACCTAGTACAACTACACCAACAGAGTCTTGCTCTAAGTTAAGTGCCATACCAAAAGTGTTTTCATCAAATTGAACCATCTCACCATACATTACGTCTGAGACGCCGTGAAGAAGAGCGATACCATCAGCGATGCTAATGACTGTTCCTTCACTGCCAGACTCTGCAGCACTATCAAAACCAGCAATGCGGTCTTTGATTAAGGTACTGATTTCAGAGGCATTCAATTGCATGTGTGTTCTCCATTATTGGGCGATTGCCGCACCAAGTTTATTTATTTGCGAAAGTGCTGAGCCGTCTACTACCCAGTCACCAACTTTAATCTTAATTCCTGCGATTAAGGAAGAATCTTTTTCATAAGATATTTCTACTTGAGCATTAAACTTAGCATTCAAAGCAACACTTAATATCTTTTTCTGTTCAGCCGTAACTTCTACAGCTGAAATGACAGTCGCACGGAAACGTCCTTCCTCAATTCTCTTCAACTCCTCAAACACTGTTGACACTTTAGGAACGGACAATAATCTTTTATTTTCAGCCATGACTGTTAAAAGATTTTTTCCTTCATTCGTCAGATTCTTACCCATAACGGCAGAAAAAATATCAATAATCTTTTCTGAAGAGTAGGCGGGATTTGCTAAAACACCCTGCATTTCCTCATTAGAAGCAATGATAGCTAAGTTCATTAACTCCTCTGACCATTTTGCTAACTGGTCCTTCTCCTTAGCATAAGCAAAAACTGCTTCAGCATAAGGTCTCGCAATTGTTATTAGTTCTGCCATTAGAGACTTCCTTAGATTGATTTAGCTAAGGATTGAAGCAAATCATCATGTACCTTAGCATCCACTTCTTTATTAAGAATTTTTGATGCTCCTGATACAACAAGAGTAGACACTTCTTTACGAAGCTCTTCTTTTGTACGAGTTACTTCTTGCTCCATTTCGGCATAAGCAGAAGCCTTAATTCGATCAACTTCTTCCGTAGCTTTTATTTTCGCATCTTCTACGATTTCTGAACCACGTTTTTCCGCTTGACCCAATACTGATTGTGCTTGATTCTTTGCCTCTTTGAGCAATTCTTTAGCACGCTGTTCAGCAAGTTCAAGATCGCTTTTACCTTTCTCTGCAGCAGAAAGACCATCAGAAATCTTTTTCTGACGTTCTCCCATCGCTTTAGAAACTGGCTCCCACAGATATCTGTTTACAAACCAAACAAACAGCATAAAAGCCAAGATTTGATAGAGAAGCGTTGCATTAATATTCACAGTGGTTACCCTCGTCACTTATTAACCTGAGATAAATTTATATCTTTAGATTCATCTCAATTAGATTTTATGTGCAATTAAGCTCCCAACGCAGCTTGCAAACCACCAACAAACGGGTTTGCCAATACGAACCACATAGAGAAAGCTAACACGATAAACGGGAATGATTCCATCAAACCAGCAAAAATAAAGGTATTTGTCATCAAAATAGGACGCATCTCCGGCTGACGTGTAATACCATCTAAAGTCTTAGCACAAATCATACCCCACCCAAGAGCTGAACCTAGACCAGCCGCTGCCAAAATGATACTTACACCGATTACTGTGGCGACGTAAATTTCTGCAATAAATTGCGCTTGCATTTCCATTTAATTTTCTCCTTAAAAGTTAAAGTTAAAAAAGCTTTTTACCTAAAATCACACTAGATGACGTCCAGCAGGTGCGCTCAAACCTTTTTGCCAACCTCTTATTTTCAACAAACTTATTAAGAAATTAGCGAAACTTGTTCATATCAACCTAATGAGCCTCTTCATGAGCCATACCAAGATAAACAATGGTTAGAACCATAAAGATAAAGGCTTGTAGAGTTACTATCAATAAGTGGAAAAGTATCCATACAAAGTCTAGCAGAATATGCACGGGACCCCATATTGCAATAGCCGCAAGACTTCCCACTGCTAAAGTACCACCGATCAAAGCGATCAACATGAATACTAGCTCACCTGCAAATATATTACCAAATAAGCGCAATGAAAGAGAAAGAGGCTTGGCAACTTCTTCGACAATATTCATTGCAATATTAAAAGGAACTAAAAACTTACCAAATGGGTGAAACATGAAAACCTTCATGTAACCAACAAAGCCTTTAATCTTAAAATTATAGTAAATAATTAATCCAAAAACGGCCAAGGCAATTGCCAAAGTGGCATTCAAGTCCGTGGTTGGCACTACTTTCCAATAAAAACCAGGATCACCCGCAATCCACTGTGCTAAGACAGGAAATAAATCCAGCGGAATTAAGTCCATAGCATTCATTAACAAAACCCAAAGAAAAATAGTTAATGCCAAAGGACCTATTAAGGGGTTATGCCCTGGAAATGCATCAGCAATATTCTTATTAACAAACTCTAACAAGATTTCAGCTAAGTTCTGAAGTCCTCCTGGAACACCTATCACCAATCGCCTACCAAGAAAAATCGAAACTGCTATAATCAACCCTCCCAACAAGGTACTGACAACCATCGTATCCAAGTGAAATGTCCAAAAACCCTCACCTACCGCATGATTGGTCAAGTGATGTTGAATATATCCAACAGTGCTTATCTTTTCATCACTCAAAACTCTTCTCCTTTAGTCCGTTAACCGCTGTTTTCCTCTAAGATTAAATATCTGCCCTACCTGCATAACAACAAATGTCAACACAAGAGGCAAAGGATCTAATTCTAGAAACACCAAGCCCAAAATAAACAATACAATCAATAGGAAAAACCTAAAGGCCGCACTCACATATAATAACAACATCCCCGCTCGAGGATCCTCAGCTGCCTTTTCATCTGCTTTCTGAAAAGTCAACTTCAATAAAAAAAGATTAATTACCCCGATAAGAAAACCATAGGCAGCAGGAAGAAGACCATCATAAAAAGCAAAAATAACAATCGCTATCAGACCTAATACAACCTGAAACTTTAATGCCCGCATTGCTTTATGACCTTTCATTACTCTGCTTTACCAAGATACTTACAATTTAATTTACTCAAAAACCTTCATCTCGCCACTTAAATTCAAGCAAGCACTGAAGGAAACTTTTCCCTAATCCCTACACGCCTCACCCTCAAAACAATCTTGAAAACAGGTCTTAATCTAGGACTTTTTTCCTTAATTTAAACCGAATATAACGAAACATCATTAGACCGTTTAAATTAACCGCGACAATGATAGCGTTTTATTTCCTAAAAAGCTAGTTTTTATCAAATTTTTTAAGCTAGCGAATTACAACATTTTTACAAGCCATAAAAACCACAAAAATAAGAGCCTTTACCTTCCCAACTCTAATAAAATCCTATTCAAATCATCTTTCGATTGATAGCTAATTTCAATTTTACCCTTACCTGTTTCTTGGTGCAGAATCCTTACCTTGGCATTAAGGCTATCAGCTATATTTTTCTGACCCTGGCTGACGAACTTGGGAAGATCAGCCTTAGACTTTGCTCTAAATTCTTTTGGCACTAATTCTTCTTGAGCGGCTTTTTCTATTTCACGAACTGACCACTCTTTATCAATCGCTTTTTGAGCTATTTCAAGCTGAACGTCCTTTGGAAAGGTAATTAGAGCCCTTGCATGCCCCATGCTTAACAGGCCATCATGCAACCATTCTTGAATCATATCTGGCAGCTTTAACAACCTAAGTAAGTTAGTCACTCCTGAGCGAGACCGACCAACAGCATTTGCTACCTCTTGTTGGGTTAATTCAAACTCTTTCATTAAACGCTTTAAACCCACTGCGGTTTCAATCGGATTTAAATCTTCTCTCTGCATATTTTCAATCAATGCCATTGCAAGTGTGGCTTGATTATCCGCATGACGTACCACCACAGGAACAAACTTTAGCCCTGCGATTTTAGCGGCTCTCCAGCGACGCTCTCCTGCAATAATCTCAAAGCCTTCGCCTTTCACCTTAACAATAATTGGCTGGACAATTCCTTGAACTTTAATCGAATCTGCTAACTCTTGTAAAGCTTCTACTGCAAATTTATAACGAGGCTGGTAAGTTCCAGACACTAGATTATCTATGCTAATTTTTTCAATTCGCATATCCGCACTAGAGGCTTCGGTTTTTTGCTTGCCTCCAATAAGCGCACTTACACCTCGCTTACCCATTCCTCGTTTTTTTGCCATGAAAACCTGTATCCTAAATTTGAGTTTTTCTAATCAGCTCATTCGCTAGTGCTAAATAAGCTACCGCTCCGCTTGAAGTAATATCATATTCTAAAATAGATTCGCCATGACTAGGAGCTTCCGCTAACCGAACATTGCGAGGAATAATAGTCTGTAATACCTGCATACCAAAATGCCTCACTAGTTCATTTGAAACATCATTGGCTAAATTATTACGCCTATCGTGCATTGTTCTTAAAAGTCCGTCAATATGCAAATCAGGATTTAATGATTCTTGCACGGTTTGAATGGTATCCATTAAAGAAGAAAGCCCTTCTAATGCAAAGTATTCACACTGCACCGGTACTAGCAAACCATCGGCAGCGCCTAGTGCATTTAATGTCAACATATTTAGAGTTGGCGGACAATCAATAATAATCGCATCATAACGCTTACGGTATTTTTTTAAACAATGACGTAGCTCTAACGCGCCTTTTTTGGCATCAATCAAAACTACTTCGGCGGCTGTTAAGTCGCTATTAGCCCCTACAACATCTAAGCCATCAATTTCGGTTTTTAAAATAGCGGACTTTAACTTAACGTTTTCTGTTAAAACCTCTAATATTGAAACGGATAACTCATCTTTTTCTATTCCGACAGAAACAGTAGCATTGCCCTGCGGATCCATATCAATTAAGAGCACTTTCTTTTTAAATCTTGCTAAAGCTGCCGCTAAATTAACACTACTAGTGGTTTTTCCAACCCCCCCCTTTTGGTTGGCAACCGCGATAATCCTACCCATTTAGCTTGACCCGCCTGTTTCTTTTAATTGAATCAATGTTCTATCTGCGTCTAAACCAGGAACATCTAAATTAAACACGTTTTTAAGTTCTGCGTAAGGAGGAATATGGCTAATTTCTGCTTGGGTTTTTTGTGCTTTCATCGCCCACCAACTTCCATTAGAAGCGATCAAGTGCCTGGTTAAATTTAACATGTCATCTAAAGAAGCAAAAGCTCGGGAGATAATACCATCATATTTTTCTATAGGAGAATAGTCTTCAACTCGTTTATGTAACACAAGAATGTTTTCTAAACCTAGCTCTGCCTTAGCTTGAACTAAAAAACGGGTTTTTTTACTATTACTATCTAACAAATCTACCTGTCTCTCAGGAAATAGAATAGCTAAAGGAATACCTGGCAAACCTCCTCCTGTGCCAACGTCAATTAAACGTTTACTATCAACATGAGGAGCAACTGCCAAGCTATCTAATAAGTGTTTTACAAACATTTCTTGCGGATCACGAATAGCTGTTAAATTATAGGTTTTGTTCCATTTTTGTAACAAAGATAAATAATCATATAATTTTGACCAGACCTGATCATTTTTAGGAAGATTCAAATAATTAAAAGCAGATTCTAGCTGTAATTCAAAATTATCCATTCAACCCACTATTTTCCTTGGATAAAAGCTTCCCACCCTTGCGTAGTTTTTTGATACTAATTAACAATAATGAAATCGCGGCAGGTGTAATTCCTGAAATACGTGATGCCATGCCGATATTTTCTGGCTGATAATCTCGTAATTTTTGCTTCACTTCGTTAGATAATCCAGAAATTTTGTCTAAATCTAAATTCTCTGGAATTTTAACACTCTCAGAGCGACGTAGTTTTTCAATATCTTCTTTTTGACGCAAGATATAACCCGCATATTTGGCTTCAATTTCAATTTGTTCAACTACATCCTTTTGAGAGATAGATTGACCGAACATATCTAGCTCAGCCAAAGCAGAGTAAGTAACTTTAGGACGCTTTAACAAATCAAATAAGGTTTGCTCTTTACTTAAAGGTAACGCCATCAAACTTTCCGCTTTTTTAGCTTCTGGATGAGAGGGATAAATCCAGGTGTCTTTTAAACGCTGCACCTCTTGCTCTAAACTTTCCACTTTTGCTTGATAAACCTGCCAGCGAGCATCATCAATCAACCCTAAATTTCGACCGATTTCTGTTAACCTTTGGTCTGCATTATCTTCACGCAAAGACAAGCGATATTCGGCGCGTGAAGTAAACATTCGATAAGGCTCTTTTGTACCTAAAGTAATTAAATCATCAACCAGCACACCCAAATAAGCCTCATCTCGCCCTGGATACCATGATTCATTATCTTGCGCACGACGTGCCGCATTTAGCCCAGCTAACAAACCCTGAGCGGCAGCTTCTTCATACCCTGTCGTGCCATTAATTTGCCCCGCAAAAAACAAGCCTTTAATCGATCGAGATTCTAGCGTTGGTCGTAAGCCTTTTGGATCAAAATAATCATACTCAATTGCATAACCAGGGCGGATAATCCGAGCATTCTCCATTCCTTGCATAGACTGCACTATTTTAATTTGGGTTTCAAAAGGCAAACTAGTTGAAATTCCGTTGGGATAAAGCTCATTTGAAGTAAGTCCTTCTGGCTCAATAAATACTTGATGGCGAGATTTATCCACAAAACGCATAACTTTATCTTCAATAGATGGACAATAACGTGGCCCAGTACTGTCTATTTCCCCATCATCCGAATACATAGGTGATTGATCCAAAGCAGCCATAATATACTCATGAGTTTTTTCATTCGTATAGGTAATCCAACACGGCACTTGCTGTGGATGCATACTCACATTACCCATATAAGAAAACACCGGCAAAGGATGATCACCAGCTTGCAATTCCATAGCATCAAAGTTAACGCTACGAGCATCAATCCTAGGAGGGGTTCCCGTTTTTAACCTCCCAACTGGCAGGCTTAACTCTCGTAATCTTGCAGCTAATCGGTTAGCTGGCTCATCTCCTGCTCGACCGCCTTCGTAATTTTTTAACCCTATATGAATCTTACCCGCTAAAAAAGTACCAACGGTTAATACCACTTGATTAGCGTAAAAACTGAGTCCCATTTTAGTCTCAACGCCACGAATTTCATCACCCTCTAAAATAACGTCTTCAACTGGCTGCTGAAAAATAGCTAAATTAATTTGATTTTCTAATTTTTGGCGAATGACTTGGCGATACAGAACTCTATCAGCTTGTGCACGAGTGGCACGAACTGCTGGTCCTTTAGAGGCATTTAAGGTACGAAACTGAATTCCTGACTTATCAATAGCTAAGGCCATTTCACCGCCCAGAGCATCTACCTCTTTAACAAGATGACCCTTGCCTAAGCCCCCAATCGCAGGATTACATGACATTTGACCGAGCGTATCAATATTATGAGTTAGCAACAGGGTATTTAAACCCATACGAGCAGAGGCCAAAGCGGCTTCCGTACCTGCATGCCCGCCACCGACGACGATAACATCAAAATGGTTTAATTTACCCCCCATCAATAACCCTTAAAGCCTTGCCATTAAAAAAGAAATTGTAGCATAAGACCCAATTAACCATATAGAAAAGCCTAAATTCTACAGGATTTAGAAAATAACTTTTATTGCCTAACCAGTCGGCTAATATCAAATTCATCTTCAAAATTAGAGCGATAAGGGTTAATATCCAAACCTCCACGACGGGTATAACGGGCATAAACAGTTAATTTTTTAGGCTGACAATATTGCATAATGTCGGTAAAAATACGTTCAACGCATTGCTCATGAAACTCGTCATGATTTCTAAAAGAGATGATATAACGTAATAAACTCTCTTTATCAATTTCTCTGCCTGCATAACGAATCACCACAGAACCCCAGTCTGGCTGGCCAGTTACCAAACAATTCGATTTTAAAAGGTGACTATTCACGGTTGTAAATACTTCGTCTTCTGAAGCTTTCATTTTTAAAAACTTAGGTTGCACTTGATAAGTATCAATCTCTATATCTATATCATCCAAGCATTCACCAGGTAAGCTCCCTAACAAAACCTCATCGTCACTTACCGAGAGAAACTCAACACAAACCGCGCCCTCACAAGCTTTTGACAAATCTACTTGCATTAAACTAACAACCGTTGCTTGATCTTTAAACTTTGTACCATTAAAAGCATTAAGATAAAGCTTAAAGGATTTAGACTCAATTAAATTAGGTGAATCTACAGGAAAACTAAAATCTGCCACCGCTACAACAGGCTTGCCCTTCAAGTTTAACCATGAAATCTCATAAGCCGTCCAAATATCTAAACCGCTAAAAGGCAAGCTAGACAAATCAAAGCCAAGTTCGTCACGTTTTTGTTGGCGAGAAATAGGAAACAGTAAACAAGGATCATACTGGTGAGAGCAAATAGTTTCTTGACCTAACGGATTTAAATCTTTCAAATTTTTATTAAACCTCAATACATCTTGCTTCATTTTTTTTAAGCAATTTACTGAACAGTAGCCTTGCTGGGATTTCAAAAATGTTAAATCAAAAGACAACCAATCAAAAACATGTTATCTTAGCCGAATGTCCACAGGTTAGTAAATATTTAATAGACAGGATTTTGGTTACAATGAAAAAAATCATTTTATTAACAGTAGCGGCATTATTTTTTATAATAGGAATGTTTATTTTTCTTGTCAATGCAAAAGATAATTATCACAATGTCAAATATACGGCTAATATCCCGACAGAATTCATCGTTGGTTCTTCTTTAAATTTTACTCTTCCTGATCAGTTTAAAACTGCCCATACTCTAAGCAAAAACACCAATAAACTTATAATAGTTCCTTCTACTAAAGGTGCTGGCTATCTTATGAAAGATTTTTTGCAGGACAAAGAAAAAGGTTATTTAGATAGTATTTCTGCACTATATATTTTTGATATTAGCGGCGTTCCAAACTTTATTAGAAATCGTTTTATTTTAGCTGAACTACAAAAAAGCACCTATCCTGTGCTTATTATTCTTAATGAAGATATCGCGACAAGTTTTATATATGAACCGAGAAAAGGAGATATTAAAATTGTCACGCTTGATAATAGAAACATAACTAACATTCAATTTGTAACCACTCTTAAAGAATTTGCAGAAGCAATGAAATCGGACAAATAAAATGGTTAAGGTTCTTATTTTAGGTATGCTCCTGAGCATGGGAATGCTTGGTTTAGTTTGGGGGATATTTTTTATCCTTAGAAAGTTCCCTGCCTTTGACGGATTAAATAGTCGTAATGCCAATAAAAAAATGCTTGAAGGCAGTATTATGTTTTACATAATAAGCATTTTCATCATTATTTATTTTATGCTTGATACGGTGCGATAACTAGAGACCTCCAAAGAAGCCTCTGAT
>CAZRMK010000011.1:22654-31751 GCA_964601165.1 uncultured Piscirickettsiaceae bacterium
CCGCTGTAATTTAAAGCCTAACAGAGGCTTGTAGTTGATCGGAAGACTCTAACAATGTCTCCGTAATTGCCGTGGTTTCCTCTACCAGTGCGGCATTTTGTTGCGTGGTGTTGTCAATATTAGTAATAGCTTTGTTAATCTCATTAATACCCTCAGACTGCTCTTGAGATGCAGTTGTAATCTCACCAACAATAGATAACATTTTCTGAGTTTCAGCTGTAATCTGGTTTAAAGACCCGCCTACTTTTTCGACCTGCTCAACCCCTACATTAATGGCATTAGACGTTTCGACAATCAAAGCTCCTATACCCTTAGCTGCATCGGCTGATTTACCTGCTAGGTTACGAACTTCTCCAGCTACCACGGCGAAACCTCTACCATGTTCACCAGCACGAGCTGCTTCTACCGCAGCATTCAATGCTAATAAATTAGTTTGGAAGGCTATAGAGTCTATCAGGCCAGTAATTTCACGAATTTTGTCGGAAGCGGTTTGAATGTTACTCATTGAATCTTTAGTATCACTCATTAAACTATTTGCTGTTTGTAACATGTGGCTTTGAGACTGGGCAATATTGCCCGCTTCTTTGGTATTCTCTAAATTGCTATGAATTTGCGAATTCGTTTGCTCCATTGCTGCCGAAGTTTGCTCTAATGCCGCTGCCTGTTCTTGGGTACGCTGATTAAGGTTTTGGGTTCCCTCTGCCACGCTACTAGTATCAGATTGAACTTGGTAAGCTACTTCTGTTACTTTTGATAGAGTATTAGTTAAACTACTCATACTTTCATTCATAGCTTGCTTGGCATCATTGAGGGTAAATTCAAACTCCTGAGTAATCGGTTGGGTTAAATCTCCTGTTGCAATGCGTTTAGCGGCACTAACCACATTAATAAAGCCTGCTTCAATCTGCTCTAAAGATCGATTTAAGGTTTCTTGCAAGGTTAATAAATCTCCTTTAGCTAGACCTTGAATCCGTTCATCAAACTTACCACGAGCAGTAAAGCTCATTACCTCGTTAATTTCTTTAAAGGTATTAGATAATCCTTGCATGGCATTTAAACAATCATTTACCACTTCTCCATAAGCCCCTTGCAAATTATTATCTGACTTTTTCTCAAACTCGCCATTTTGTAAGTCTTGCATTAGGCTACCAATACTAGAGAAGGTGTTTTTTAATGAAGCACTGGTTTCATTTACCCTATCTTTAAGAATGCCGTAATCGGACTGGAAAGGAAATTTAATTTCATAATCTAATCGACCTGCCAGCACCTCATCCATTGCGGTTGAAATTTCTGCCACTGCCACCTGAGACAACATAGACTGGCGATTATAAGTACGCGCCATTTTCGCAATTTCATCATTACCGTTAGCATGTAATCTGACAAATAAATCAGAATTATCAACCGCTAATTCCATAGCTTTTTGGGTTTGGCTTATCGGGCGAATCACCATAAACCACAGTAAGGCTAAGACCAAAACTAACAGCACTAATAAAGATGCTATCAACTGAATAAAGCCATCATGAACCGCATCCATTCCTTGTGCTAAAAAGCCCTTAAAAACCCCTAAATCTTCAGTAATAATGTGATAGCCCATTAATTCTCCACGGGCATTCTTTAGTGGATGAGACTTGTGAAAGTGGCCTGCGGTAATTAAATATCCACGAGCAAACAGGCTGTCTAAATCAGTTTGACGCAACAACTCTATATGCTCGCCAGACTTTTCCATTGCAAACTGTGTATTATTAGCTACCCGCCATTTGCCATCACTAGAAACAGCAATATTCTCAGCATTTTTCTGGCGAAATTTATCACCAGCTAACGCAAAATCTTGTGAGATAGCTAGCATATATTGCTTATCTATCTCAGCAAACCCCCTACGGATAGAACCAACCCCTTGCAATAACTCCATTGCCCCTTCAAAGTTGCCATTCACTACAATAGGTATCATAGACTTTATATTGAAACCAACCGAGCCCAGAGCATAAACTACCGTCGGTTTTGGGTCTTTAAAGAACTGTTGAATATAGCCACGATGATACTGATTAACAACCTCTTGCTTGTCTAGTGACACCCAAGACTTATAAAAAGACTCTTTTCGCTCATTAACAATATGCAATTTAATGGCTTTTAAAGGAGTTTTTTCTCGATATCGTTGAGTGGCTAAAGCTAGCTCTTGGCTTAAAGCTACAATATCTTCTCTTGCTATCGCTCTCAATACTGCTGGAGAGCTAGTAACTCCCACTACATTAGTTATTCCTATATCATATTTTTTGCTCATCTTAGTATCCAGCACTTCAGCAAGACCTGCCACATGATAAGTGGCAGCCTGTGCAATTATTTCATTTTTCTTGTTTTCTGTAGCAAAAAAAGCTATCAATATCATCAAAGAGATTACCAGCGCCATCATTACGGTAATTTTTTGACTTAACGAGGCTTTATGCAAGCCCAGCAGTGCCTGTATTCTATGTTTACTTTTAGAGACCCATTCGCCCTGAATAAAAGTTAGCTTGTCTTGTGCAATTTTGCGATAAAGCTCTTCTGCTTGGGAAATCTTTTCAGCAGAATCAATTAATCTTTTTACTGCGGTATAACCAGTATATTGACCATTTTCAAAAACCGGCTGAATCCGCATATCCACCCAAAAGGTTTCTCCGGTTTTTTTCTTATCAAAAATAGGAAAACTAACTGGGATATTTTGCCAACATTGGTCTTGAATGTTATGCTGAATAGTTTCTGAGACACTATCAGCCCTTAATTGGCTAACAGGCTTGCCGATTAATTCTTGAGATTCATAGCCTAAATATTCGCTATATTCTTGGTTAATATATTGAATGTTATTATTGACACCCACCCTAACAATAAAACGCACACTAGATTCCATCTGACCCTCCTAATAAAAAGCATATTAAAACGCCTGTTATTTTTTCTAGTTCCCATGCTCCTGCGTGGGAACTCTTGCACTGGTATGTATTCCCACCGAGGACGGTGGGAACGAAATTAAAATAAGATTGTTTCTTATTAAGAAACATTAACACGATACCACATAGCATAAAGAGCTGGCAAGAAAATTAATGTCAATAATGTACCTACTCCTATTCCACCAATTAAAACATAAGCCATTGGACCCCAAAAAGTTGATAAAGTTAACGGAATAAAAGCTAACATTGCCGCCACTGCGGTTAGAATGACTGGTCGAGCTCGGCTTACCGTAGCATTTATGACCGCTTCGGCAGGAATAAGACCTTGGCGTAAATTTTCTTTAATTTGCCCTGTTAATATCAGAGTATTTCGCATCAAGATTCCTGCCAAACCTAGCAAACCTAAATTAGCCACAAAGCCAAACGGTTGACTAAAGGCTACCAGTGCTAATACTGCGCCAATTAAACCCAAAGGAGCAGTTAAGATAACCATTAACATTTCGCTAAAAGATTTAACCAGCAGCATAATTAACAAGGTCATTATTAATATCATTAAAGGTATTAATGTTTGAATGGAAGCTTCTGCTCTAGCAGATTCTTCTACCGAGCCGCCAACATCAATACGATAACCAAACGGCAGGCTATCTATAATTGGTTGCATTTTTTGTTGTATTTTTTTGGTGGCAACAGGAGGTTGCATTCCAGGGATAAGCTCGGTATTGACGGCTAAAAATAATTCTCGATTACGTCTTTCTAACAAAGGATCTTCATAAACAACTTTTATTTGCGCTAATTGCTCCAAGGGAAGAGCAACCCCCGTTGTTGTTTTAATCATTAAGCCCCCTAGCTCGGCAACATTGTCTCCTTGCACTTCTTTGCCTCTAATAACCACATTAACCGTTCTAGTCTTATCACCTACTTGTACAACAGGCGAGCCTTGCAGTTGCATTTGTAGTTGTTGGGCAATATCTTGATGGGTTAAACCTAACTGCGCCAAGCGTGCTGAGTCCATTTTTAAATGCAAACTAGGAACACGTTCTCCCCATTGTAAATGCGGGTCTACCGTAAAATCTTGTTGCTCCATTAGATGCCTTAAATCTTTCGCAATACGACGCAGTTCACTGGCATCAGGACCTACTACTCTAAAGATTACCGGCCATACCACTGGCGGACCAAACAGTAACGGATGCACTCTTACTCTTGCCTCTGAAAAACGTCCTTCTGCCACAATTTCTCTTAACTTAACTTGTAAACTTTCCCGTGCCTCTTTGTCATGAGTAACTATAACTATATTTGCAAATGCTGGATTAGGTAGCTCTGGATTTAAAGCTAAAAAGAATCTCGGAGAACCCTGCCCAATATAAGCAGAAAGCGACTTCACCTCATCAAATTCATTAATTACCGCTTCCACCCGCTTGGTTAGTGCATCGGTAACTTTAATACTGGTGCCTTCGGGCAAATAAATATCAACCATTAACTCTGGTCGATCTGAACTTGGGAAAAATTGCTGTTCTACCACCTTAACCATCGCAATAACTGCAATAATGAAAATCATCAAGGTTAGTATAACTACCGATATTTTATAACGAATACATTGCGTGACTAGCCACCTTAATCCACGGTAAAAACGCCCTTGAAAAGGGTCTTTGCTTGCTTTAGTAGCAGATGATTTATTTAGGCTTTTATTACTCTTATTGGACAAGAACTTTACCCCTAAATAGGGAGTAAAATAAACTGCTACTATCCAAGAAGCTAATAGAGCTGACCCTAATACCCAAAAAATATTTCCAGTATATTCTCCAACCGCTGACTGTGCTAAACCTATGGGCAAAAAGCCCACCACTGTCACCAGAGTTCCTATTAACATTGGTGCGGCAGTAACCGTCCAAGAATAGGCAGCGGCTTTAACCTTGTCCATGCCTTCTTCCATTTTTACCAACATCATTTCAATCGAAATAATGGCATCATCGACCAGCAGTCCTAAAGCTAGTATTAAAGCTCCTAGGGTAATGCGGTCAAAATTTATCCCTTGAGAAAACATAAAGATGAAGGTCATAGATAAGGTTAAAGGTACAGCTAAAGCTACAATAAGCCCAGCCCTAAATCCTAATGCAAGCAGACTGACAATTAACACTACCACTAGGGCAGTTAAAAACTTCGCTTGAAAGGTTGAGACCGCAGCGTGAATCGCATCTGCCTGATTGGTTATTTTGTTTAAATAAAGCCCTAAAGGCAATTGCTGTCGATAGGCATCTTCAAAGGTTTCTAGATTTTTTTCTAGGGTAATACCGTCCTTCGCAGGTAACTTTACTACCCCTATTAAGATAGCGTCTTTGCCTCGGTCTCTAATTAAATGTGTCGGTGGGGACTCATAACCACGATAAACATCGGCGATGTCTGCCAGTAAAATTTGCTGATTACCAATCATAATCGGCAAGTTTTTAATTTGATCTACTTTGGTAGTTTTTAAGGACAAACCCTGCCCAGTTCTTAAATACAATCTTGGGCCATAGGTTTCGATAAAACCAGCATCGCTTACTCCAAGTTGCCCTCTAATTGCATGACGTAGCGAATCTATGCTGAATCCTAATTGTGCAATACGTTGCATATCCAGATCAATAAACACCCGTTGCGGACGCTCGCCTATCAAAGAAACCCTTTCTACTCCACTAACTTGTCGCAAAGCAATTTGCATTTTATTGGCTTCGTAAACTAATTTTTCTTGCGGCCAATCTGGAGCGGTAAAACTATATAGCGTAAAATATACATCTTCAAAGTCATCATTAAAAAACGGCCCTTGCACACCAAAAGGCAATTTTTTTGCCTCTTCTGCAAGACGTTTACGAACTTCATAATAACGTTCCTCTGAAGTGCCTCTGGGCGCACTGTCGGAAAACACCACTAGCATATCAACCCGACCAGCACGGGACTTGGTTTCTACCCGATCAAAATATTGAATTTCTTCTAAACGTCTTTCGAGAGGGTCTGCCACTTGGTTTTGCATTTCAAGTGCGGTTGCTCCTGGCCAAGTTGCTGAAACTACCATCATATTGATACTTAAACTAGGGTCTTCTGAACGCCCTATATTCATAAAGGCATACAGCCCTGCAATGGCAACGATTAAAATAAAATACAGCGTTAGCGAACGTTCTTTTACCGCATAGGCTGAAACATTCCAAGGACTCATTCTGCCGATTCCCTAACCGCTTGCCCATCGTTTAAACGATCGACTCCCAAACTAACAATGCTTTCTACCGCAGAGAAATCTCCTTCTACCGCATCTATCCAAGCCCAGCGTTCTGAAAGCTGAATGACTTTAACAGGAAAACGATAAACTTTACCATCTATTACCTGCCAAACCGATACGAAATCTCCCTGATCATAAAGTGCGGTATTCGGTACTTTAATATATTTGTCGTCGGTTTCAAAAATGAGGGTTGCAGTTTTTCCCAATGCTAGTGAATTAAACGGTTTATTTTCTTGATGATTAACCGCTATAAATTCATAATTTGCCGTCCAAGTTCGACTCAAACTATCGGCTTTTTTTGCAAGGTGTCTTAATTGCACAAGATAAAAGTGAGATGAGCCATAAATAACTACTTGTGCTTGTTGAGGTAGATCTGTTAAACGACTTTCAGGGACTTGCACGGTAATTTCTCTATTACCAGATAACACCATGCTAACCACAGGCTCTCCTGCCCGCACTACTTCTCCAACTTGAGATTGCATGGCTAGAATTTTACCCTGAGCGGGTGCTTGTAACAGCGTGTAATTTAGCTGATTTTTGGCTTGTTTTTCTTGTAAAATTTGTGCCTTTAAACGTTCCTGTAACACTGTTAACTGGCTACTAGATTGGTCAATATTTTGTTGCGAAATAAGGTTACGAGTTAACAGTTCTTTTTGACGTTGCAAAGCAAGTTTAGCTTGGTTTATTTCTGCGGTTGTCGCTCGAATATTGGCAGAAATTATTTTAAGAGCCAGTTCATAGTCTGTTGGATCGAGCTGTAACAAAATTTGATTAGCTGCAACTAGATCGCCTTCATTAATTGACCTTGCAATAATCTTGCCGTTCACTCTAAAAGATAAGCTAGGCTGGAAACGTGCCGAAACCACCCCCGTTAATCTCCATTGCGGGGTTAACGACGGTTGTGATATAGCAAAAGTTTTAACCACAGGAATTAGTTTTTCAATTTCTACCAGTTCTTCTCTATCAGTTTGACTACAGCCAGAGAGGAATAATAAGACCACAACTAAACCTGCAACAAATATTTTTTTAACTTGTTTCATTTTCTACAAATTACCCATTATATTACCTAAATCCTGAATTCGTGACTAAGGTAAAGGTAACTTCTAAAAAACTCTGGGCAACACCTAGTTCCCATGCTCCAGCGTGGGAACTAGGCATTTCTTGCCCAGAGTTTTTGAGAAGTTACTGGCAAAGGAAGAAGCTACATATTCGCACAAACACTTTAATAATTCGGATTAGGGCTCAAGCTCTTTTTGATGCCGAACTGACAAAATTACAGCAACTTGACCATTGTAGCGGTACAAAACAACATAACCACTGCCTCCAAAACGAATCGACCATTCCCTGTATTCTGGATCCATATCTTCTATAGGTTTACCTACTTCTGGTTGCTTAGCAAGAACCTTTAGTCCTTCACGAATAACTTGTATTGCTCGTTTAGCGGCATCAATATTTTTGGGTTTAAGAAAGTGATAAAGTCTTTGTACGTCTAGTAAAGCTGGTGGGGACCAAATTACACCTGACATTTTGGTGGTTCCGTATCCTGACCTTTGCCAAGCTTTTCAAGCCAACTATCTGCTTCTTCAAATGTCACGTGCAATCCTGTTAGTTGATAATCCTCCCATGCTTGAATTGCCTCCTGTCGATATTTCTCTCTTTTTTCTTCTTTTTCAATGTATTGCTGGATAGCTTCTTTCATAATCCAGTGAGTTGTCCGACGACGAGTTTCTGCAAGACGCTTCATACGCTCACGAATACCCGCATCAAGTTTCACTGCAATAGGTTGAATAGTAGTTTCCAAAAAATATCTCCTAAAGGTATTACTAACTAATACCAGTATATCCTATGCTTTATTTTTTAACAAAAATTTCTGATTTTTTCATCCTTTTAACAGCGTTAGCTGTATAAATCACATCAAGCGATAGATAATCGACATGTTGTTTTAAGTGCTGACAAATATCATACCTTAAAATATCTTGTTCTATTAGAGTCATTTTGCTGTCGGCTGCCAGTTATACTACCCCAAGAAAAACAAACAATTTTATTAGAAGGAACCATTGTTTCTTCTATTTGTAACTTTACTTCCATATAAATAACCTCCCACGGTCTAACCCAAAGTATAAAAAATAAGATGGCAATAACGGGGCGTTTGGGTAACGCTATTCACTCCGTCAAGTTAGTTATTGCCAATTAGTGAAAGGACTAGAATTAACCCTCTAAATTAAGTTAATCAAACTCCATAAGTAAATCAGCACTCACTCCTAGAGCCTCGGACATTTTCAATAAAGTATCGGCACGGGGTATGCTTTTTTCACTCTCATAATTGGCTATTTGTGATTGTGTTGCTTTTACTTTATTAGCTAGTTCTAGCTGTGAAAACCCAAAGTAAACACGCCACGACTTTAATAATGAGTAACCTTGTTCTAGGTTCATTTTTACCACTTCATGGGGAAAAGTATTCTTTTTACCGTTACTGGTTCTAGTTAATTGCTCATATTCAGCAATAGGCAATACTGCAAATACAGGAATGCCAGCACTTTCTATAATTTGGGGGTTAGTATGTCCGTTCATCTCTTTTTTTCACCTCTTCAATAAATGTTATTTGTATTATTTCGTTAATACTTAAAAATACTCGATAATTTCCAACTCTTAAACGGTGCGTGTACTGGTGGTTTAACAATGGCTTTATATCAATGTTATGGCTATCTGCTTCTAGTTCATCTATACCACGCAAAACCCTATTAATAACAGTAGGGTCTTTTAGCTTTCTTACTTGTTTACGGGCTTTGTTTGTCCATTCTACAATCATTTAATACACTCTTTAATATACTATACTCTATTTACATATACCTTATTGTATAATTAAGCAATAGAAGATTGGTAGTGTAAAGTTTGTTCTGTAAATTCAGATTTGTAATTTTTAGTGAATCTT
>CAZRMK010000012.1:0-28592 GCA_964601165.1 uncultured Piscirickettsiaceae bacterium
TTTGTTTAAATAGGTAATAAACTCCTCTTGGGTAGAGGCTTGATAGATATCTTGACGCACGCTATGAATCGGTTCGTTAGGTAGTGTAATGATTTTCAATCAAACTTGAATTCGCACCACTATTACAGGGTTGTAATTTTTTTAAAACCCCGTATAATCTTCCAATCAATTCTGCCATCGGTTGTGGAATTGGATTTATTAAAAACCGATTTAAAAGGACAACACTCTTTATGCTAACAGCACAAGATAAAGCTGCAATTGTTGCAGAATATGCTACTTGCGAAAATGATACCGCTTCACCAGAGGTTCAGGTAGCCTTATTAACAGCAAGAATTAAGTATTTAACAGAGCATTTTAAAACTCATATTCATGATAACCATTCTCGTACTGGATTATTACGTTTAGTTTCTGGTCGTCGTAAGTTACTAGATTATCTTCATCGTAAAGATGGTGAGCGTTATTATGTTTTAATTAAGAGCTTAGGTCTTCGTAAGTAATTACCAGAGACTTTTCAAAATAAACCTCGCATTGCGAGGTTTTTTTTTACTTAAAATTAATTAAAGAAGCACTTCTACATAGTCATTTAAGGTAGAATGATTTAGTTAAAATCATTTGATGAAAAGGAAAATAATAAGATGGCAAAAATTACAAGATCTTTCCAATACGGTCAACATATCGTTACTTTAGAAACCGGTGAAATTGCTCGTCAAGCAGGTGGTGCGGTTATGGTTGGTATGGGAGATACTCGTATCTTAGTAACGGTTGTCGCAAATAAAACGGTAAAAGAAGGGCAAGATTTTTTTCCTTTAACTGTTAATTATCAAGAAAAAGCCTATTCTGCTGGAAAAATTCCAGGAGGTTTTTTAAAGCGTGAAGCAAGACCATCAGAAAAAGAAACTTTAACTTCTCGGTTAATAGATCGTCCGATTCGTCCCTTGTTCCCTAAAGGTTTTATCAATGAAGTTCAAGTGATTGCAACTGTTGTTGCCTTAGATAGTGAAGTAGGAACGGAAGTAGCTGCTATGTTAGGAACCTCTGCTGCATTAGCTATTTCTGGTTTGCCTTTTGCAGGTCCGATGGGAGCTGCTATAGTGGGCTATCAAGATGAAAAATATCTTTTAAACCCAACTTCTGAAGTGTTACAGACCTCTGATTTAGAGCTTAGTGTTGCAGGAACTAAAGAAGCAGTGTTGATGGTGGAATCTGAAGCGGCAGAATTATCAGAAGAAATTATGTTAGGTGCGGTGATGTTTGGGCATAAAGCCATGCAAGTTGCTATTGATGAAATTGCTCTATTTGCAGATGAAGCAGGCAAAGATGCATGGAACTGGCGAGCTCCAGTAGAAAATATAGCGTTAAAAGATGCCGTTTTCGATTTAGTTCGTACCGATGTAGAAGCAGCTTATAGCATTGCTGATAAAATGAAACGTTATGCGAGTTTAGATGTGGCTAAGGCTAAAGTAAAAGCTAGCTTTGATGCTGAAGAGCTTGATGCTATGTTTGGTCAGTTACAAAAAGATATTGTACGAGGGCGTGTTATTGCCGGTGAGCCGCGTATTGATGGGCGCGATAGTAAAACTGTTCGTCAGGTTACTGCAAGAGTAGGGGTTTTACCTAGGGTTCATGGTTCTGCTTTATTTACCCGTGGAGAAACTCAAGCCTTAGTGGTGGTAACTCTAGGAACAGAAAGAGATGCTAAGATTGTAGATGACTTAACAGGGTCTTATCATGATCGTTTTATGTTGCATTATAATTTCCCTCCCTATTCGGTTGGAGAGTGTGGTCGAGTAGGAATGCCTAATCGTCGTGAAATTGGTCATGGTATGTTAGCTCGCCGTGGAGTGGCTGCTTTATTGCCAACAGCGGAAGAATTTCCTTATACCATTCGTGTAGTTGCTGAAGTTACAGAGTCTAATGGTTCAAGCTCAATGGCATCTGTTTGTGGTACTTCAATGTCTTTAATGCACGCAGGTGTGCCGATTGCAACGCCTATTGCAGGAATCGCAATGGGATTGATTAAAGAGGATTCAGGATTCGCAGTATTATCAGATATTTTAGGTGATGAAGATCATCTTGGAGATATGGATTTTAAAGTGGCGGGAACTGATCAAGGTATTACTGCCCTACAGATGGATATTAAAATTACCGGTATCACTGAAGAAATTATGAGTATTGCACTTGAGCAGGCGAAGTCTGGACGTTTAACCATTCTTGAGTCTATGGCAACGGCTATTAGTTCATCTAACGAATCGGTTGCTCAAACCGCACCTCGTTTCTTTATGGTGAAGGTCAAGCCTGAGAAGGTTCGCGAAATTATTGGTAAAGGCGGGGCAACTATTCGATCTATTACCGAAGAAACAGGCTGTGTGCTTGAAATTGATGATGATGGTAATGTTAAGATTGCAGCCAAAGATGACGAGTCTGCTAATGCAGCCAAAGCCCGTATTGCTGAAATTACGGCAGAGCCAGAAATTGGCAAAGTTTATGATGCAGTGGTTAAGAAAATTGTTGACTTTGGTGCTTTTGTTGCCTATATGCCTGGTAGAGAAGGCTTAGTTCATGTTTCTCAAATTGCTGAAGAGCGAGTTGAAGATGTTGCTAAATATCTTTCTGAAGGTCAAGAAATTAAGGTTAAACTGATTGATATTGATCGTCAAGGTCGAGTTAAGCTTTCTATTAAAGAAGTGGAATCTTAATCAGGGACTCCTTAATATATAGACACTACCTAAATCTGTAAATTAACACTAAAGTAAGGCCGTTATGATGACGGTCTTTTTTTATTAAAAGAAGTGAGAAATTATGCCACAAGTTCATCCTGCATTCGAGTTGTTAACCACTAAAAGTATTGAGTCTTTAAATGTTCAAGTCGAACATTATCGTCATAAATTAACTGGTGCCGAACATTTTCATTTAGCGGCAGATGATTCGCAAAATGTTTTTATGGTTGCGTTAAGAACCGTACCGATGGATTCAACTGGGGTGGCACATATTTTAGAGCATACTACTTTATGTGGTAGTGAAAAATACCCTGTTAGAGACCCTTTCTTTATGATGATTAGGCGTTCTTTGAATACTTTTATGAATGCTTTTACTTCTAGTGATTGGACAGCTTATCCCTTTGCAACAGAAAATAGAAAAGACTTTCAAAATCTTCTGCAAGTTTATATGGATGCAGTGTTTTTTCCAAATTTAAATGAGCTAGATTTTATTCAAGAAGGTCATCGTCTAGAGTTTTCTGAAATGGAAAATTCTGAGTCAGAGTTGGTTTATAAAGGTGTGGTTTTTAACGAAATGAAAGGGGCTATGAGTTCTCCTGTTTCGACTTTATGGCAAGCTTTTTCAAGCGAGCTTTATCCTGCTTCAACTTATCATTATAATTCAGGAGGGGAGCCAGAAGATATTCCAGATTTAAGTTATGAGCAGTTGGTAGAATTCCATCGTTACCATTATCATCCTTCTAATGCGGTATTTATGACTTATGGAGATATTTCAGCCGTAGATCATCAAGCTCAACTTACAGATTTAGCATTAAACCGCTTTAAAGATAAAGTTGATGTGGTTAAAGTTACGACAGAAACTCGTTTTAGCCAGCCTAAAGTAAAATCAGCAGTTTATGCTTTAAATGAAGAGAGCATTGAAGAAAAAACTCATATTGTTGTTGGCTGGTTGTTGGGTGAAAATAAAAATCCTTTAGACGTTTTAAAAGGTAATTTGCTGTCAGCTGTGTTATTAGACAATAGTGCCTCTCCATTACGTCAGGTTTTAGAAACTACTTCTTTAGCCAATGCCCCGTCGCCCTTATGTGGTTTGGAAGAGTCTAATAAAGAAATGGCATTTATGGTTGGAGTGCAAGGTTCTGAACCTGAGTATACTGATAAAATTCAAGAGCTTATATTAGAAGAGTTAAAGCGTATTGTTAAAGATGGGGTCGATTCTGCAATGGTGGAATCAGCCTTGCATCAGTTAGAACTCTCGCAAAGAGAAATAGGTGGAGATGGTTACCCTTACGGTTTACAGCTTATGTTGCAATCTTTGGCAGGAGCAATGCATGATGGTGACCCGATAGCTTTGTTAGATACCGATGCGGTTTTAAATGAGCTACGTGAAGAAGCTTTGCATGAAAGTTTTATCCCTAATTTGATTCAAGATTGGTTGTTAGATAATCCTCATCGAGTCTGTTTTACAATGACTCCAGATACCGAGCTATCCGCACAAAAAGAAGAGCTAGAAAAATCAAAGTTAGCTAGAATTAAAAGCGAATTAACACCATCCCAAAAACAAAATATTATCCAGCAGTCTGTTGATTTAGCAGAACGTCAATCTCAAGAAGATGATATGTCTGTGTTGCCAGAGGTGACCAAAGAAGATATTCCAGCAGACATTAAGCATATTAAAGGCAAATTGCGTTCAGCAGGAGATTTAAAGGTTTCGACCTATCAGGCAGGAACTAATGGTTTGGTTTATGAGCAATTAATTATTGATTTACCTGAACTATCGGAATCAGAGCAGGCTTTAATGCCGCTATTTAATGCTTGTTTACCTGAATTAGGCTCGGCAGGGCGTGATTATTTAGCAACCCAAACATTGCAATCAGCGGTAACAGGAGGAATTGGAGCTAAAACTAACATTCGTTCTGAGTTGATGGATAGTCAGAAGACCCTGTCTCATTTTGTATTATCAGGCAAGTCTCTTAACCGTAACCAATCTAATTTAGCAAAGTTAATGTATGAAACTTTGGCAGAAGCAAGGTTTGATGAATTAGATCGTATTAAAGATTTAATGGGGCAGGTACGTTCTGCCGTCGATCAAGGAGTGACCAGCAACGGGCATGGTTTGGCAATGCTAGCTGCAAGCCAAAATTTTTCACCAGTGGCTAATTGGTCATTTAAGCGTAGTGGCTTTGCAGCTATTCAATTTGTTAAATCTCTTTATGAAAAAATTTCTGAGCAAGATGAATTAGAGTCTTTTGCAGAAGGTTTGTCTGCGATTCAACAAAAATTGGTTTCTAGTGCAAAGCAAGGATTACTTGTCTCTGATGAAGGGGGTCTTGAAACTGCATTATCTGGGTTAGGTTCTGAATGGTCAGAATTGAGTGCGCAAACTAATTCAAAAAATTTAGTATTAAATGCAAATAATAAAGCAGTGAAGCAAGCATGGATAACCAGTACCCAGGTTAATTTTTGTGCAAAATCTTTTCCAGCTGTTGCATCAGGACATGAAGATGCCCCTAAGCTAGCAGTGTTATCTGCTTGTTTACGCAATGGATTCTTACACTCAGCAGTTCGAGAGAAGGGTGGGGCTTATGGCGGTGGTGCTGCCTTTAATGCTGAATCAGGAGCTTTTCAGTTTTATTCTTATCGTGACCCGCGTTTTATGGAAACCTATCAAGATTTTGATCGTTCATTAGATTGGTTAATGAGTGCAGAAGCCAAAGAGTCTCAAGTAGAAGAAGCTATTTTAAATATTATCAGTTCAATGGATAAGCCAGGATCGCCATCAGGTGAAGCTAGAAAAGCCTTTTATCAAGATTTTTATGGAAGAACCTACCAAAGTAGAATGACTTATCGCCGTGGTGTATTAGAAACTAGTTTGTCTGATTTGCGAGCAGTGGCACAAAGATATATTGTGCAAGAGAAGGCTTCTTATGCGGTGTTAACTCATGAAGTCATGAGTGAACAGGCAGGTAAAGAAGGCTTTGAGATTATTAAGTTATAGTGGCTTGATGAATCCTGCAAGTGCTAGTTAATGGATATTTCTAATGTTAAAAATTTCTTTAGCGGTTGCCATTCCTGATGATGAAATAGAGCTGATTGCGATTCGTGCTCAAGGAGCAGGTGGGCAAAATGTTAATAAGGTTTCTTCTGCTATTCATTTAAGATTTGATATCCAAGCATCTTCTTTGCCCGATTTTTATAAACAGGAGTTACTGGCTTTGCGTGATAATCGTATCAATAAAGCTGGGGTGTTGGTTATTAAAGCTCAGCAGTTTCGGACTCAAGAAAAAAATCGTGCAGATGCTTTAGCACGACTACAAGCATTGATTAAAAGCGTTGCAGTGGTTCGTAAAGTAAGGCGGGCTACTAAGCCCACTAAAGGCTCACAAAAACGTCGTTTAGAAGGTAAAACTAAAAGATCTCAGATTAAATCATTGCGAAAAAAGGTTTTTGATTAGAGTAGTATGTGTTACAGATTTTGTTTTTCTTGGTGTTTCCTAGCTATTTCTTCCCAGTCAATATTGTTGCAAGACTCGCACTCATCTTTAAACACGCCTATTTTTACTAGTTGAGCATGGAGGTAACAGCCTAAACAGAAGCCTAAAATAGCTTCTAGCCACATAAGAGCTAGGCATACCCAAACTAAATATATTGGAATCCAATAGGGGATGAAGTTTTCTGTAGTGGGTAATAGTTTTTGATTGAATAGGTTGTTGACGATGTTGGCAAAAGTATCTGGATTAAAGAAAATAATACATACAATAATAAAGCTAGCCCCAATCGACCATGCCATGCGTTTTGGTTTTAAAGGTTTCCATACAGGGGGAGATTTTCTGGCTAGGTAACTGCTAATTAAAATGGTTGGTGATAAGCGTGAGGTCGCAACGAACATGCCAGCTATCATTTCAAATAAAGCATAAAAAAGAACGGCGGTTTGAATCGGGTAGGAGTAGGTACGTTTTATGGCTTCAACCATATAGATAATATTGCTATCCCAGTCTGTGTCATAGGTGTCTACGGCGGTATTTCCATCGACAATCCAATTAGAAGTGAAAGCAACATCAAATAGGGTTAGACCCATGTAAAGGGGAATGAAAAGTAATATTCCAGCTCGGATTCTAACAGCTGTTTCGTTAATATAAATAACAGGTTCTTTTCTGTCTCTAAACCATAAGTTTTTAAATGTATTGGTCATCTGTGATTACCTATATCTATGAGACCTTTGCATAATTAAAGCACAATTTATGAAACACATAAAACAGCACCTTTTTTACCCAAAAACTCGTCAAATAGCTGGCTATTCTCCTTCTTTTTGTATAAAAAATGTACTATTTTCTGCATTCCCTAAACCGTACTTTAATTATGCAAAGGTCTCATTATCTTTAATTTCGGTATATATGCTCTGCTTGTAAGCGGTTAAAAACGATGTTGCATAAGTGTTTAGCAATGACCTCGGGACGCGGAAGATTGTTTGGATCTTCACTGGGAAACTGCCGGCTACGTGTATTGGATTGGAAAGCTTCTAATTTAGCGCTATAAAAATCAATATTGGATTGTTTATTTTCAGTTGCTAAACTAATAATTAATTGTTCTAGACCAGCTTTCGCCACACCATAGGCTCCATAATAAGCAGGATATTTTTCAACTTCTTTGTCTAGGATGGTAATGAGTTGCCCTTGTTTACTTGCTTTTAAAAGTGGTAAGCAGTTTTGAATTAGGTGAAAATTGGCGTTTAGATTGACTTGTAATACTTCATACCACTGTGAAATTTCAAAATTATCTATTGGTGTAAATCCTGGTAAGCTGGCGGCATTTAAAAATACGCTATCTAGCTTGCCATAATTTTCTGTTAGGGTATCTTGAAGTTGTTGGTAGTCATCAGGATTAGCGCCTTGTAAATCCATAGGGTAAAGTGCTGGCTCGCAAGGGAGTTTAACGAGATCGTCGTAAAATAACTCAAGAGTTTTTTTATCTTTATCGATTAAAATTAGTTGGTTTTGTGTGGTTGCAAGTTGTTGAGTAATTGCTCTACCTAAGCCTTGAGCAGCACCGGTAATTAATATCGTTTTCATATTTTGAAAGTTTCCTTTAGTTTTTCCTTAAAACAGGTATCTAAGAATTGGCTGATTTCGTAAGGGGTTTCAAATTGATAGTTAGCATTCCAAGGTTGTTGTATCGATTGCTCTGATAAATAACCATACATTGCCGCTCCTGTTTGCATGTTGGCATTGAAGCCAGCTTCCATATCTCTTGGGTGATCGCCTATATAAAGGCAGTGTTTATTGTCAATACCGCATTCTTTGGCAGCCAAATCCATAGGCTCTCGACTGGGTTTGTTTACCGTTAAGGTATCACCACAAATAACCGTGCTAGGGGAGCTTGGGAATGAAATAGATTGCAGTAGTTTTTCGGTTAACCAAATGGGCTTATTAGTAACAATACCCCAAGGAACCTGATGTTTTGCCAAGGAATTCATGGCCTTTTCTAGCCCCGGAAAAAGTTGAGTGTGATGGTTGATGTTTTCATAATAAACCTCTAAAAAATATTTTTTTCGGATAGCTATTTCTTTGGTGGAGGCATTGGGAAAGGCAAGTTGTGTCATTGCTAGCCCGCCTTGTGAAACTACTTTTCTAATCTCTTGGTAGTTTAAAGGGGGTTGCTGAAAAGCTTTACAAGTTTGGTTAAGGGCATAGGTAAAATCATAAGAAGTGTCTAGCAAAGTGCCATCTAAATCAAATAAGATACAATCTATTTTGTGCATAAAAAATCCTAATGCAAAGGTCTCAGGCTATTTTTTGATAGGCTAAAAGATAGTTTACATCGAGACTGTTAGAGAGGCGGTAACGTTTTATTAAGGGGTTAAAGTCTATACCCGACCCTTTTTTTAGGGTTAGTCCAGCTTGGCGAGCCATGGCATCTAACTCCGAAGGCTTAATAAACTTTTCAAGAGTATGAGTTCCTTTAGGGACTAGGTTTAATATTTTTTCAGCGGCAAAAATAGCAAGTAAGTAAGACTTGTAGTTACGATTAAGGGTTGAAAAAAATATCCAGCCATTGGGTTTTACTGCATCAGCAGCGGCTTGGATAATAGATGAAGGGTTAGGAACATGTTCTAACATTTCCATGCAGGTTACAATATCAAAGCTTTCTGGATACTGTTTAGCGAAGTCTTCTGCGGCAATAAGCTCATAGTTGACCTTAATATTAGATTCTAAGCTATGTAATCTGGCAACGGTGAGGACTTCGTCAGCTAAGTCAATTCCAGTTGTGTCTGCTCCCAGTTCGCTAAGAGATTCGGATAAAATTCCACCACCACATCCAATGTCAAGTATTCTTTGTTTTTCAATGGGTTGAAATTTTTTTATAAACTCAATTCTAAGGGGGTTTATTTTGTGAAGTGCCGCAAAATCACCATCTTCATCCCACCAAGTAGAGGAAAGATTATTGAAGTTATCGAGTTCTTGTAGGTCTACATTACTTGCCATGAAAGGTTTTACTCTTTAATTGTTAGAGATTTAATGATGGATTATAACGGGTTTTGTAGGCTTTTAAAATAGAACTTATTTGGGCAGTTATTAACTGAGAGCTGTAAAATAGTTTGTGCTGTATTCACTTGATGTATGGTTTGGTGAGTTATGCAAAGGTCTCATTTATATTTCTGTTTCTATTTCTATTTCTATTTCTATGATAAGGGTAGGGGTTATTCACTTGCTTGATTTTGTTTAAAAAAACAGTATAATTCTACCCTTTCGGGTTCAGCCTGAAATCCTTGCTTCATTGGTGATTCTGTCACTGGGAGGCTTTTTACCTGAATCAGTGGCGTTATGCGGATTCAGGTTTTACAATCCATAAGGAGATTAACCTAATGCGTCATTATGAAGTCGTATTTTTAGTGCACCCTGATCAGAGTGAACAGGTGCCTGCAATGATTGAACGTTATCGTTCAGTGATCGAAGAGAAGGGTGGTTCAATTCACCGCCTAGAAGACTGGGGTCGTCGTCAACTAGCTTATCTAATCAATAAAGTACATAAAGCTCATTATGTTTTAATGAATATTGAGTGTGGACAAGAAGAGCTAAAAGAGATAGAGAGCCTATTTTACTATAACGATGCTGTTCTCCGTAATATTATCATCAAGCGTAATGAGGCGATTACAGAACCTTCTGTTGTGGCAGCTGGAAAGAAAGATGACAAGCGTCCAGGAGGTCGACGTCATGGGTAGAGGATTTGGTAGAAAGAAATTCTGTCGTTTTACGGTAGAAGGAATTAAAGAAATTGATTATAAAGATCTAGATATTCTAAAAAGTTTTATTACTGAAACGGGTAAAATTGTTCCAAGTCGTATTACAGGGACAAAGGCAAAATATCAGCGTCAGCTTTCCACCGCAATTAAGCGTGCTCGTTATATTGCTTTATTACCTTATACAGATCAACATAAATAAAATGAGATTTTTGTTCGAGTGAATCAACGATTAAAAAGGATAAAAGCTTATTTTTTATCTTTAGGGGTCTGCTCGCACAAAAACTTTAGTGTTTGTAGGAAAAATAAGGCGTTAAGATGATAGTTGTTGCTAATTTTATCATGAAGGGTCAACTACAGACCATCGCTGCAACAGTTTTATTTTCGGTTTTAACCGTTTGGCTATCTCCTTTTGGCTTTGTTGTTGGTGCAATTATTGTACTAGTTACCTTAAAGGTAGGGGTTGCTGAAGGCTTTAAAATACTCGCTATTGCTGGGGTTATTAATTTAGCATTGGCAAACATATTTTTAGAGTCCTTTTTACCAGGTTTAATCTCGATTGTAGAGTATATGCTTCCTGTTTGGATTGCATCTGTGGTGCTTAAAGGAAGCAACTCATTAGCTTTATCGCTTAAGTCAATATTATTAATGGCAGGGTCAGGTGTAGCAGCATTTCATTTGTTTGTTGGGGATACCATTGCTTGGTGGAAACAACTTTATGAAGGTCAGTTACTCCCTGTGTTCCAGCAATCAGGGTTTGATGTTTCAGCAACGACGGTAGATGCTCTTTTACCAATGGTGACTATGCTATTAGCAATGCTAATGGTAATTCTTTGGTTTTCTATTGTCTTGCTGGGTCGTTATTGGCAAGGATCCTTGTATAGTTCAGGGCAGTTTAAAGAAGATTTTCATCAGCTTAGACTGTCCAGAGGCGTGGGTTATTTTACGATAGCCGTTGCATTGGCTGGTTTAATACTTCAAAACAATCTTTTGTTACAAGATTTATCTGGAGTATTAATGGCAGGTTTAATGTTTCAAGGTATTGCTATTGCTCATCATACGGTGAGTATTAAGCCTGCTAGTAAGGGTTGGCTGATAGGAATGTATGTTTTATTGATTATTTTTCCACAAACATTGTTGGTTTTAGCCATGATAGGGTTGTTGGATATTTGGATGAATTTCCGAAGCCGATGGAAATAACCTGAATCATGTGGCGTAGTAACGTCACGGATTTAGGTAAGATTTAAATTAGAGGTTTGAATTATGAATGTTATTCTGCTTGAAAAAGTACAAAATTTAGGTAACCTAGGTGAACAGGTTGCTGTTAAGTCCGGTTATGCACGTAATTTCCTTATTCCACAAGGAAAAGCAAAGCCAGCAACAAAAGAAAACTTAGCTGAGTTTGAAGCTCTGCGAGTTGAGCTAGAAAAACAAGCTGCCGCAGACTTAGCGGCTGCTGAGATTGTTCTTGAAAACATGAATGGTTTAGTTATTACTATCACCTCCGTTACTGGAGATGAAGGTAAGCTTTTTGGCTCGATTGGAACACAAGATATTGCTGATGCTTTAGCGACAGCAGATTTTCAAGTTGAGCGTAAAAACGTTCGTATGCCTGAAGGTGTTTTACGTCATGTAGGAACTTATGAGATTGACATTCAGTTGCATACTGATGTTGTTGCTTCGATTACTGTTGAAGTAAAATCTGAAGAAGCTTAGTTTTTATAGGTTCTCATCAGTATTAAAAACGGGGCTATTGTCCCGTTTTTTATGTCTTAAGATAATTCTTTTACATCTTAAAAAAATATCACTTGAATCCTGCAAGTGATTGTGCGATTTCACGTAGTTTAGGTACTTTTAGGTTTGCTTTATCTGCAAATTTTAAGGCACGAATTAAGCGCGTAGGGGCTGATCTGCCCATGCATTTATGTTCAGGATCTGCGTTAATGGCTTCAAGTAATCCAGTCATTAGTGAGGTTCGGTTATTTTTTTGCTCCGTTAAATAATCTTGAATATCTAGTATTTCAGAAGCGACCTCATTCATCACAGCTTGGTGATTGTCTTTTAATGATTGTACCGTCCCTCCTCCAACTAATCCTGCTATATTAGTCGTTAGAATATAGAGATTTTTACGGATTAACTCATAGGATAGTTCGGTCATACTATTAAGTTGAACAGCCTTTAAATCTAATGATTTAAGAGCTTTTAGTACTAATGATGCATGACGACCAAAAACTGGAGAAGGTAACAGAATTTTAGAATCCATGCCTTTTTTCTTTTCAAACCAAACAGAGATAACAGTAGGTTGAATTAATGTTGAATCTTCCCAGTCTCTTGGTAATAATTCGTTCTGAATTAAAATAATTTTGTCTTGCCACTCAATTGGGCAATCGGCAATAGCTTGGTGAATATCTGCTTCTCCTACTGCAATGAGTACGGCTTCAGGAGAAGGAAGATTATTTGCGATAGATTGCGTGGAGGTATTACGAGTGATACCTTGCACAGGGTAACCTAAACGTAAAAAACCACGTGCAAAAACACTTCCTAATTCTCCCATTCCAATGACTACAATGGGTTGTTTAAGTGCTGAATTTTCCATAAAAGAACCTTTTTGTTTTAGAATAAGAACATTGTAAGAGAGATATTACCAATGAATGAAAAAAAGTTAAAGTTTACTTGGCATTATTATTTAATGGCTTTGGGTGTATTGATGGGATTAATGGCAATGACACTTGGCTCATGGGGGTCTGTAGTGAGTGGTTTGGGGTTTGCGATTATGTCTCATCCATCTTTACAATTTAAACTGCCGACACGAGCATTATTTTTAATTTTGTTTGCGGCTTTTTATTTTCTTGCTTTTCCTGAGCCTAGTGTGGTTCGAGAAATGATGAATATGTCTAGTTAAGTGTCTCCTTAAGTTCTTCCTTAAATAGCATCTCTAAAAACGTAGGTAACTAAGATGGTCACAACTGCACTAGAAGACTATTTGAAGATTATTTTCAAAATTGCAGAACAGATTGAGATTGATAAAGGTGTTAGTACTACTGATATTGCTAAGCGTTTAAAGGTATCAAAAGCTTCTGTTTCTAATATGCTGAAGAAATTAGCTGAAAAAAATTATATTCATTATGAACCTTATTACGGAGTAAGTTTAACTGACTCTGGAAGAAAGATTGCTTTGAATATGATTCGCAAGCATCGTATTTTAGAATTATTTTTAGTTGAGCGTTTGGGTTACGGCTGGGATGAAGTTGATGAAGAAGCAGAAGTACTTGAACATGCTATTTCAGACAAGCTAACCTCTCGAATGTGGCATGATTTGGGTTGTCCAACGGAAGACCCTCATGGCTCACCGATCCCTAATGAACAAGGGGAAATGCTTGAAAATGATTGGCTGCCTTTGACTATGCATGATGAAGAGGCAATGTTATTTATTCAACGCATTCAAAATCGTTCACCAGAAGAGTTACGTTATTTGGAGTCAATTGGTTTGACTAAGGGCGCAAGTTTTAAGTTAATTTATAAAGCCCCTTTTAATGGACCTTTATCAGTAGAAATTGATCAGCGTGTTCAGCCAATAGATCATAGAATAGCCCTTTCTCTTTTTGTTAGCAAAATATCTTAAGGGTATCTGTTAAAAATGTCTGTACAGAACCTGTCCTTTCTAATTACTAATAACTTAACGACTGCTGTTATTTGGATTAATCAGCAACAGCAGGTATCTTATCTTAATGTTGCAGCTTTAGAGCTTTTGCAAACTAGCTGGATTCGAGCTATTGGTCAAGAATGGAATCGTTTATTTCCAGAGTTAAAAGATTGTTTAAATGAATGTGGAACAGGGCGTTTAACAGTACATGAACTGCCTGTGCTTTTAGCAGATGGTCACAAGGTGCGAATTACTTGTACTATTTCTTATATAGAGAATTCCGAAGAAACTGGCTGGTTGGTAGAGATGGTCAATACCGAAAGACACCATAAAATTGTAGAAGAAGACGAGCGATGGAATCAATATGAAGCGGGCAATATTTTAGCCAAAACTTTAGCTCATGAAATTAAAAATCCACTTGCTGGAATTTATGGTGCAACACAGCTATTACAAATGCGATTTAAAGAAATATCAAAAGCCCGACCCTTTTTAGAAGTCATTTTAAATGAAGTACAACGGCTTAAAAACTTGGTTGATAGAATGTTAGGGCCTGAGATGGCAATGACCAAAGAACCGTATAATATTCATGAGTTAATTCGTTATGTTTTAGATATTATTCAAGCAGAAAAATCAGATAAAATCGCCATCAGGTTAGACTATGATCCCAGTATTCCTGAAATTTCGATGGATTTTGAAAGCATGGTACAAGCATTATTAAATATTGTACAAAATGCCTTACAGGCCATGAGGCTACATGGCGGATTTTTAACTATTCGAACCCGTGTAGAGTCAAAGTTTACTCTAGGATCTAAAACTTATCCTATAGTGGCTGTGGTGAGTGTTATTGATGAAGGAGAAGGGATTCCTGCTGAATTTTTTGATTCTATTTTTTATCCCATGGTGACAAGTAAAAAAGAAGGCACGGGATTGGGATTATCCGTTTCACAAAATATTGTACGTAAGCATGGAGGGTTAATTGTTGCGGAAAGTAAACCTGGTCACACTGTATTTCATCTTTATTTACCATTTGATCATAACCGACCAGAGATGCCTTGGAGTTCTATATGAGTAAAGAAATAGAGAGTACAATAATTCCAATTATTTGGATTGTTGATGATGATGCTTCTATTCGCTGGGTTATAGAAACTGCTTTGGAAGACCGAGATTATATTATTAAATCTTACGACTCTCCAATAACAGCTTTGCAGCATATAAAAGAGTCTCCTCCAACGGTTGTGGTCAGCGATGTGCGTATGCCTGATATGGATGGTATGACTTTTATGGAGGCTGTTCATGAAATTGATGCTAGAATTCCTGTGGTTATTATGACAGCTCATGCTGATTTGGATACTGCGGTTAAGTCCTTACAAAGTAAAGCGTTTGACTATATGCCCAAGCCCTTTGAGATAGAGGATGTTTTAGCCATTATTGATCGTGCTGTACGTCGTCAAATGTCTGGAGGTAAGAGTAAAACAAGAATAAAGCGTCAAGATAAGCAACCACTTAATATTATTGGTTCTGCACCTAAAATGCAGGAAGTTTTTCGTATTTTAGGGAGGGTTTCTCAAGTTGATGTAACTGTGTTAATTAATGGTGAAACGGGAACCGGTAAAGAGTTAGTTGCAAAAGCCTTGCATGAACTTAGTTTGCGTTCGGAAAAACCTTTTGTGGCAATTAACTCTGCGGCTATTCCTCGAGAGTTGCTTGAGTCAGAATTATTTGGGCATGAAAAAGGAGCTTTCACAGGAGCTCATACTCAACGAATGGGGAGATTTGAAGAAGCCAATGGTGGTACTTTATTTTTAGATGAAATTGGTGATATGCCCGTTGACTTACAAACTCGGTTATTACGAGTTTTAAATGATGGAACCTTTTATCGAGTGGGTGGAAAAACTCCGATTAAAACCGATGTTAGAGTCGTAGCGGCAACTCATCAAAATATGGAAGAGATGGTTAAACAAGGTAAGTTTAGAGAAGATCTATTGTATCGATTTAATGTTATTAGAATCAATGTTCCAGCTCTACGAGATAGGCGTGAAGATATTAAACCGCTATTAAATTTTTATTTAGCAGAGGAGGCAAAATCTTATCGGCTAGAAGAAAAAACTCTCAGTAAAAAGTTAGAAAAATATTTAATTAACTTACCTTGGCAGGGAAATGTTAGACAATTAAAAAGTTTATGCACTTGGCTGACTATTATGGCTCCTGATAAAGAAGTTTATATGGAAGATCTGCCACTTGATCTTCAGCCAAATCATTTATCAGAAGCATTACAAAACAATAACCAAGATGATTGGATAACACCATTGCGTTTGTGGGTTAATCAATTTTTAAGTTCAGGAAAAACTCAGCTTCATAGCGAAGCAGAACGACTCTTTGAAACGATTTTAATTGAAGAAACTATGAAAATAACTTTTAATCATCGCCAAAAAGCAGCTAAAGCATTAGGGTGGGGAAGAAATACTTTAACCAGAAAATCCCAATCATTGGGGTTAGATGATTAGAGCCTAAATTTATTTATGAGCTATCTTTAGGTCCATCTTGTTCTTTATCTTTATCTTCTATAGGGGTAGGGGTATCGTGATCTGGTTTGTAGTAAAAAAACTTATAAAGACCCCATAAAACAAGAGCAAATATGGAAAGACTAATGGCGAAAAGCCCCGACATAATAATTAGAACATCGCCAATTTCTGATGAATCAACGCCTATCATGGTAATTTCCTTTCTTTTTAAGACTAAACATTCTACAATAAAATGATTAATTGGGTTTTATTTAATAAATAAAAAAAATAGCGTGCTTTTTAAATGAGTGGATACATGGCTTAAAAAAAACAGTCAAGTTATACCTAAATCTTGCAAGATCTTATGCTGCATGTGTGCAAGCACTTGCAGGATTTAGGTTATACTCTAGTTTCAGTAAGAAGTCTCCCAAAAATAAATAATAGCTAGTTATTAAGAGGTTTCTAAATCTACTTAAAAAGAAGATTTTATCTCATTTTTACTTTGCTAGACTCATAATTAAAGGTTTTATAGAGATAAGATGGCACAAACTATTTCAGAGCTAGAAAAAGAACGTGCGGCTCTTTTGGATGCAATAGAGTCTCAAGCACAAAATATGTCAACTAAAGGTTCAGACTCTACTGAACATTCTTTAAAAGATTGGCTAAATGCTGCCGAGGAAATTATGCCTGTTCAAAAATCGTCACGCCAAAAAACAACGCCACAATCAACTCCACCTATTGCTAAAAAAGATAAGCCCAATAAAGCATCTTTTTTTGCTGTCATTATTGTACTGTCATTATTTTTGACAGTTTTAGGTGTTTTATACATTGTATACACTAGTATTAATAATGATCTACAAAAAGCCTTATCTGAAAACATTATTATAAAAGAAGAAGTTAGTTCATTGCAAGAATTGGTTATTAATCTTGATAAGTCTGTTGCTGCGGGAGGACAAGGAGAATTATTTGAAGCCTTACAGGCTAAGGTGGTTATGCTAGAAAAAGAGGTAATTAGCTTAAAGGTACGACAAGAATTGGAAAGCGTAGATTATGAAATAATTCCTGATATTGCAAAGCAGGTTGATTCCAGAAGTCTGGTAACAAGTGAAGAATTAGATCTTAAATTAAATAATCATACCCAAAAAATTAATGCTAAACTTGAAAAAATTATTCAACATTTAAATATTCAGTCAGTTGATGACGCTGTTAAAAGGCAGGAAGAAATATCGTTAATTGCACCTAAAGTATCGCAAACTAAAACTCCACAAATACAAGAACCTATTGTTAGGCAGATTGATCAGCCTGTTATTAGATTAGTGCAAAAAATAGACTCTCCCGTTAAACCTAATTTAGCGGAACTAAAAGTAGTTGTTAAGGAACTTCCTAAACCAATTATTTTACCGCCTAAACCTCCTGAAATTAAATGGCTTATGAATGAGCCTAGAAACCACTTTACCTTGCAATTATCAAGTATGCCAACTAGAGCAGGGGCACAACAAATAAAAAGCAGTAAAGGCTTGCTTAACGCTAAAATTATTCCACAAGATCGTAATGGTAGAATTCAGTATGTATTAGTATCGGGAAGTTTTACCGATAGAAATTCTGCCGATATAGCGGCTAGAGACTTTCAATCTGAGCATAAAATTTCACCTTGGGTAAGACCTTTTCAACATTTAACAAATAGAGTTGTAACCAAATCTCCATGACACTTAAACCCAGCAAGTGCTTGTGTAGATGTTACCTAAATCCTGTAAGTGATTGCACACATATGGCGTAAGCTATTAATTCGTATAGCAAATTTTAATTCTTCGGGAATATCAATAAGTATTCCACTCGAATTAAAATTGCTCTACAAATCAATATCTTACGTTAGCTACCTTGATGCAGGATTTAGGTGTTAAATAATCGGTAGAGTTACTTTAAATTCAACACCTTGGAATTCTCCTTCTATATCATCACGATTGAAGGCACTAATTTTTCCTTTATGGTATTCAATAATTAATTTAACAATATAAAGTCCTAGTCCTAAGTGGCTTTGTTCACTGTCATTAAGGCGGCGAATGCTGGTCATACCATCAAAAATTCGTTTCTCAAACCCTTTGGGCAAATATTCTCCTGTATTGATAATTTGAAGGATAACTGCATTTTTTTCTTTGGTAAAATTTATTGTAATAGGGCTGTTATTGTCATTAAAATCTTTAGCATTACTAATAAGTTTATCCATTAACTGCTCAATCATAAACCCGTCCCCCATAACCAGGGTTGATTCGGGTAGGCTATTGTTAAATTTTAGGGGAACATCTGGGTTTAAGCTTGAAATATTTTCCATGTAATGATTAAGCATTAAGCTGATTGGGAAAGGCTCTGGCACTTGCTGTGATAGGCTATCTTCGATACTGGTTGCTTCGGTTAGAGAGGCTATAATTTGCTTGAGCTGTTGTACGGCATGTTGTGCAAAATCGAGTTGTTTATGGTTAATATCTTTTTCTAAAAGACTTAGAGACATAGAGAGTCGATTAAGGGGGTTGTGCAGTTCATGTCTAAGGGCTTTTGGAAATTGTTTTAAGTAACGTTCATAGGAGGAAAGCTGTTGTATCATTTCAAAAATATGATGGCGTAGGTCAGACAGTTCATCGTGGTATCCCCTTTGATATCCATCAGGAAAGTTATGAGCCATAATTTTACCATTCAGATTAAAAGTATTTCTTACATCTGCATCTAGGCGAACAATTCGTCTAGATAGGGTGGCTATATGAGTGATTGCTCCTAAAAGGGTGAATAAAAAGACCAAACTACCAACTCCAATGATTCTATAAAAAGTTTGTAGAGAATCCCCCAATAGTGTCGCCATTTTTTGCTCTAAAACGATGACACCTAAGATTTGGTTGTTGACTTTAAGCGGGGTTGAAGTCATGAGAGAAATAGGCCTGCCTTGTGAATCTTTTCGATATTGTTGAGAAGTTTCTCCTCTAATCGAGGTTTCAATCAACATTTTTTCAGGGTTTTCTGACTGTGGATAGGGGAAAGGAAATGCAAAGGGTGAAAAAATAGCAAGAGTTTGGATAAGATGCTCACCTAAAAAAACAAAAGGATCACGGGTTCTAATCAGACCTTCTTTAGGGAAGTGTCCAATAACATAAGTGGTTTGTTGATAGATATTGACGACCCAAAGGACAGAATTGTCTAAATCAAGATGTGCCAGTTGACTGGTGGGTTTACCTGCTTGAATTTGTAGAGCCCATAAATCTGTACGATTTTCTAAAATAAGAGAAAGATTGACAAGCGTTTGATACTGAATGGTAGCCTGGTTTTCAAGTAGGACTTTATGCAAATCAACGGCAAGCCGGTAGGCGAGAAAAGGCAATAGAATAATCATTAGGAGGATAAAAAGGAATCTTGCCCTAATAGAAACTCTAAAATTTCCGTCTTTAAATTTAAACATGGTATTGATATAATCCTAATCTAAATATAGAAGCTCGAATAAATTGTGCTGTATTCGTATTTCTACCTAAATCCTGCAAGTGCTTGCTTGGAGGATTTATTTATTATTTGTTTTATCTTGCCAGCTATAGCCCTTACCGTATTCGTTATGGATAAGGTTAAAGTCATTGTCTATTTTTTTGAAGGCATTGCGTATACGACAAATATGGGTGTTAATGGTATTACGCTCAACAACGCCTTGTGTTGATTCTTGTAGTGAGTTGTAGGTAACAACACCTTTTTCACCTGAAGTGGCAAATTGCTTTAGCATTTCATATTCGGTAGCGGTTAAGTCTAAAGGTTGTTCTTGCCAGTAAGCTTTAAATTGATCATCTACCAGTTGTAGCCCTTGAATCTTTGATTTGGTTTGTATTGGTGTTTGAACTGATCCTGTAATGCGTAAAAGGTTTTTAACCTTTGCTATCAAAACATTTAAGCTAATGGGTTTTGGCAAGTAGTCAATAGCCCCTAGTGCATGACCGGTATAAATATCAAACTCTGATTGGCGTTCTGATAAAAAAATAATTGGAATAGGGCGTTCATAGCTTAATAAATGTTTTGCCAAATCAAATCCACCATCAACTTCACTTCCGAGAATAATGTCGGAAATAACTAAGTCTGGTAATCCTTGATCAAATCCTGCTTCAGCGGAAGGGCGGTCAGAATAAGTAAGTACTTTAAAATCTTGCCCTTTTAATGCGGCTTCAAGGTTTTCTAACTGCATTAAATCATCTTCAATCACAGCAACAGTGAAATCGTTATTTTGCATGTATTTTGCTCCATTTAAAAGTAGATTAGCCTAGTCCTGAATAACTAATTAGGAAATATGGTTAAAGTCAAGAACCTGCATATTCATAATTAAGCCAGCATCTTGAATAGGTAAAACAATGGCATCTTCTTCTGAGTCGTTGTGGTGAGAATGCCACCAACCAGGTGGAGTGACAAAAGTTGAGCCAGATGTCCACATTGCTTTAACAGGGTTTATTATATTACCATTGCCATCTATTTTTTTACCAATTAGAGTATAGGTGTTTTTTCCCGCTGCAACACAGTAGTCTAGTGCTACAGAATTATGCCTGTGTGCTTTTTGCACAACTCCTGCTGGCAAGATATTATAAAGAGCCCATAAGGTGTGTGTTAGAGTCATGGTAAAGGGAAAGTTAGGGTGTGCTAGTAATATACCTGTGCGGTTGCGTGTTTCTCCCATTGCTCTCACTAGGTTTAGTTCCGATTCTAATTTTTCTTTAGTGTAGAGAACGGGTTCGAAGCGTGGAGTTTCTGAACTTACGCCTAAATAAGTTAACAGAGGTGCATCATGAACCCAGTAGATAGCGGTGTCTGTATCGGCGGTATGTAGAACGCTATTCATAGCAGGAAGAGTGAGTAAATCACCAGCTTTCCACTCAATAGTTCCTAATGACATTTGAGTGCACCCTGATCCTCTAATAATATAAAACATTTGAGAGGTTGCGTTAATTTCTGTTTTTAAAGAATCTTTAGCAGAAATTTTTAAATAATTTGCCATCAAGTTTGGGGTTGTTGCTGGGTAGTTTGTTTGTAGTTTTTCAGATAAATCGAGTGGAATAATTCGAGTATTACCCAGTTGATGCATTTCTGCAGGGAAGCCAACGACCTCAATTTTTGGCATGGGTGGATTTACCGCAGACATATATTCTTTAGTAACTGCTTGGTGTTCCCATTGTTGTTGGGTACTTTCTTGTTTTTGTTCTATGGGTCTTTTTGGGATCATTTTGGTTTACAGCTCCTTAAAGCTCTCATTTAAATTTATTTAATTTTTTACGCTCAGAAGAAGAGGGGATTCCCAAGGCTTCGCGGTATTTTGCAATGGTTCTTCTAGCAACATTAATGTTTTTATTTTCTAATAAGGCCATTATTTTGTTATCACTGAGAGGTTTTTGAGTAGACTCTGTTGCAATCAGCTCTTTAATATAAGCTTTAATTGAGATAGCAGATTGATCTTCACTACCATATTGAGCTACGCCAGTTGAAAAAAAGTATTTTAACTCAAATGTTCCTCGAGGTGTTTGCATGTATTTTTGATTGGTAGCTCGTGAAATAGTTGATTCATGCAAGTCTAAATATTCTGCAACATCTCGTAACACCATAGGTTGCATAAAATGCTCGCCTTTTTCAAAAAATTTGGTTTGCCTTTCAATAATATAACGACCTACTTTAAGTAGGGTTTCGCCGCGGCTGTGAATACTTTTAATTAGACCTTTAGCTTCTATAATTTGTTCTTTAATTTTTTTAGATTGTTTAGTGTTGTTCAGACCTTTGGTCATTTTAATATAAGCAGAATTAACACTTAATCTAGGAAAAGCCTTAGAGTTGAGTTCAACTATATAACCTTGTTTGGCACGGGATAATTTTAGGTCAGGTATGATGATTTCATTTTGAATAGAGGCATAAATCCGACCAGGACGTGGGTTTTGTGATTGGATGGTAAGAATAACTTTTTTAAGATCTGCTTCGTTTAATCCATATAGTTTTTTAATTCTTTTAAAGTCATGCTGGCTTAGCCACTCAAAGTTTTCGGCAATTATTTGTCTGGCGGTCACTACGAAAGGGGTCTGCTTTTCTGCTTGAAGTTGCAGTAATAAACACTCTTGAATATTACGTGCACCTACTCCTGTGGGTTCAAATTTTTGAATAATACAGAGCACTTCTTCAATATCTGCTAGTAAGATTTTTATCTTATTTTCATTATTTAAAATAACTTCCAAAATGTATTCTATTTCTGACTTTAAATATCCTTCGTCGTTAATATCGTCAATTAGATAGGAAGAAATGAGTTCTTGAGAACCTGTCCAAGGGTAAATGTCAGATTGCCAATAAAGCTTGTCGTGGAGTGATTGTTCGGATGAAGTATAATTTTCTGCGGCAACATAGTCATCAAGCGATTGGCTAGAGGCAGGTGGAGACACATCGGTATAAACTTCTTCCCATTGACAGTCTATGTCAAGCTCTGCGGAAATGACATCTAATTTTTGCATGTCAATTTCGATTTCAGATTTGCCTATAGTTTCTGTAGCTTCAGAGCCAGTATCCTCTGTTGGTTTAGAATCAACATATAATTCTTCTTCAATTTCTTCACCTACTTCTAACATAAAGTTAGTTTCTAAAGTTGTTGTAATGGTCTGCTGAACTTCTAAAGCAGAATATTGAAGAATTTTTATAGACTGTTGTAACTGGGGCGTGAGTTTAAGCTGTTGCCCCATGTTAATTTGTAAACCAGGCATTAATGCCATAATAGAATAGTCTCCTAGATCTAGCGATTCTCTTATTAAAATCAGGCACAAAATGAGTTCTTTATAGACCCTATAGTAACTTCTCAAAAAAATGCCTAGTTCCCACGCTGGAGCATGGGAACTAGGTGTTGCCCAGAGTTTTTGCAAAGGTCTCTATAGATATAATAATCTAAATTTAATTAAATCGGTACGTTTCTTGCCTAGAGGGGTAAAGATAAAAATTAGAGTTAGCTTCAAATTGAGACCTTTGCATAATTAAAGTGCGGTTTAGGGAGTGCAGAAAATAGTGCATTTTTTACCCAAAAATAAGGATAATAGCTAGCTATTTGACGAGTTTTTGGGTAGAAAAGGTACTGTTTTATGCGTTTCATAAACTGTGCTTTAATTATGCAAAGGTCTCAAATTACTTTAATAGACGCATTTTCTACATTTTTTATTTGTTCAATTTTGTCTAGAAGATTTCCTAAGTCGGTATTTATTTCTATTTCAACTTCTAAATAAATGGAAGCGGTTGCTTCTGTGGTATTGGTTTCTGTATTAGAAGATATAAGGTTAATATCTTGCTCTATTAAGCAGTTTATAACATCTAGCAGTAGCCCCTTGCGGTTGAAAGCTAGAATGTCTATCTTGGCATTATAGAATGAAATTTTTCCATTTAAACACCAGTCAACTTCAATTATTCTTTTAAGTTCTTCATGGGTTAGATTAAGCATGTTCGGGCAGACAGACTGATGAATTGTCACGCCACGCCCTCGTGTTACATAGCCGACAATATCATCATTATTTTTAGGTGAACAACATGGAGCTAAAGTGGTTCTAAGTTGGGAACTGCCCACTACATAGGCTTGAGAGGTTGTTTCTTTATTTGCATTAAAGGATTTTGCTAGAGTTGTCGGTTGCTTGTTGCTCCATAGTGTTTTTTGGGTGTCTTTAGGAAGTTCAATTTGTTGTTGAATGATATGGGTTAATTGGCGTTCATTAATTTGTCCTTTACCTATAGATTCAAATAACGCTTCTTCCTTATCCTTTTTAAAACGATCTAAGATAGGTTGCATCTTGACTTTAGTTGCATGGAGTCTTTTGATTTCTTTATGAAATAGCGCTTCACCAGATTCAATATTAATGTCTTTATTTTGTTGATTAAACCAATAGCGTACTTTAGTACGAGATTTAGAGCTAGCTAGATAGCCTAAATTAGGATTTAGCCAATTACGATTTGGGGTGCTATTTTTAACAGTTAAAACTTCTACTTTGTCTCCAGTGTTAAGTTTGGTTGTTAATGGCATGATTTTACTGTTGATTTTTGCTCCGCGGCATTGGTGCCCTAAATCTGTGTGAATGTGATAAGCAAAGTCTAGGGGGGTTGAATTTTGGCTCATAGTGATAATTTCATTATCAGGAGTCATGACGTAGATGTGTTCACTTGATAATTCGGTACTAATTTGGTTTAAAAAATCTGGGTCATCGTTATATTCGAGGGCTTGACGGACAAGGTCAATACTTTTTTCAAGACGAACATCAATCTGTTGACCCTCTTCTTTGTATCGCCAGTGAGCAGCAACACCATATTCAGAGGTATAGTGCATTTCATGAGTACGAATTTGAATTTCAACGGTATGGTTTTCTGGTCCATAAATAACCGTATGAATAGATTGATAACCATTTTCTTTAGGACTGGCGATGTAGTCATCGAATTCATTTTTAACATAATGCCAACGGCTATGAATAAGCCCTAATACTTCGTAACATTGTTGAACCGTATCGACATAAATACGTACCGCTCGTAAATCATAAAGTTCTTCAATAGAGACTTCTTTTCGAGTCATTTTTTTCCAAATACTATATAGGTGTTTAGGGCGTCCAGATATTTGATAATGAATGTTAGAACCATCCATTAAGTCTTTGAAAGTTTGCAATAAACTATTAATATAGTCTTCTCGTTCAGTTCTTTTACTTGCTAATTGTTTAGCAATTTCTTTGTAAGAAATTGGCTGTAAAAAACGAAAAGAAAGATCTTCTAACTCCCATTTAAGTTGCGCCATGCCAAGGCGGTTGGCAAGAGGAGCAAAAATGAGTTGGGTTTCTGTAGCGATTTGGTGTCTAATTTCTTCAGGTTCATGCTTGAGTTGACGCAAACGTGCCACTCTATAGGCAAGGTTAACCACCATGGTTCTAATGTCTGAAGTCATGGCTAGTAGCATTTGTCTTAAGCGTTCATTTTGAACTTCATTAGGCTCTATTACAGAATATATTTTTTTAAGACTATTAAGCTTGCGAATGCCTTTTGCTAGCTTGATAATTACTTCATTAAACTCTGACGCAAGTTGTTCAATTGAATAGTATTGTTCAAGGTTTGAGTCACTAATTAAGGTGGCAATTAGGGTGTTTTTATCTAGATTGAGTTCTGAGAGTATGATCGCTACGCTAGAACTACGAACCGTGCTTTTTTGTGGTAAATTGTGAGCCTCTAAGGCAAGTTCGCAAGCTCGAAGACAGCTATTGTCGATAGGGTTAGTACCGAAAACTTTTTTGGCTAGTTGCTTGGCGGTTTGTATCATTTTTAAAGCTCTCTATTCAATAAAGTGAATCACTTGTTGATTCCATAATTTTTGGAATAACTGTTGATTTTCGGAGTAATTCAAAAAAGTATTTAGGCTATGACTGTCTAGTATACGGTGATTACAAAGGTGCTTAATAAAATCGTCCTTTGCTTCTAAAGTAGTTAAAACTTGCCCATTAACATAAAATAATACCTTGTTTGGTAGTTGGGTGTAAGCTAGGCGACAAACATCATCACGAATAATACCTTCACAATTTTTTGCCATTTGCATAAGCTCTTCAAGAGAGGGTAGTTCTGCTTTATTAAATGGTTCTGGGAGTAGGTCTGTTGCGGTTTGGTCTAGCTGGGTTGCGAATTGTCCAAACCAAGGTTTAACTAAATCTTCTTGCTCTAAAATATTTTTTAATAGTTTCTTAGCTTGCTGCCAAGCAGGATCTGAAATTTCTCCAGTTTGGCAATTTTGCCAATTAGGGTCTTGGTAAAGGTCTTTAAAGAGATCGTTTTCAGATAAATAATCACCAAAACTATCCCATAGTTCTAAGCCTTTATAGCTTCGGTAGCCAATGGAGTAGGTCATACAGTCGTTTGTTAAACTAATACCGTGGTGTCCCCATTTGGGAGGGATATATAATAGATCGCCCGCTTCACAAATATAGTCATCTTCGACTTCAAAGGCTTGCATTAACCTTAAGTCAGCCCCTTGAATGTAGTTTGACATTTCACAATTTTTTGAAGTTAGTTGCCAGTTTTTTTTACCTTGTGCTTGTAATAGAAAAACATCGTAGTGGTCAAAATGAGGACCTACATTACCGCCTTTGGCGGCGTAACTAATCATAATATCATCAACACGCCAACTGGGAATAAAGTTAAATTCTTTTAGTAAATCAGCAACTTCAGGGATTAACCTATCCATTCCTTGAATAAGCAGTGTCCAGTCCTCTTCTGGTAAATTTTCAAACACAGATTCTTTAAAGGGACCTGACTGTAGTTGATAGTTGGTGGGAGAATGTTGAATAATTAGGCGACTTTCAGTCTCTTCTTCCAGTGAAAGACCTGCTAGTTCTTCTGGCGTAACAGGGGTTTGAAAATCAGGCAGGGCATTTTTAATTAACAGGGGTTTTTTTTGCCAGTAATCTTGCAAAAAAGTTTGTAGAGTAACCTCTGAAAATTGAATCATATTTTTTCCTTGAAGATTCAAAAACAATTAAAATTAACGTCCTTTAAGGAAGGACTTAACAAATGATTGAAATTCTGCGTGGACTTCTAGCCCATCAATTCTAGGCATGTGTTGCAGGCAATAGCTAGCTATTGTCAAAACACATAACGACGAAGTGATGATCTAGAAGCCACGCCCTTCAGGGCAACGCCAGAATTTTAATCAGTTGTTAAGTTCTTCCTTTAAGCATCGTCAAAGCAAGCTCAATATTTTCTGCTTGTTGTTGCGCATTGCCTATGTAAGAAGCAGGGGTCATGTCGCGTAGCGATTGTTTGGCTGCTTCAGGTAAATCTAGCGTATCAACAAACTCTTGCATGATTTGTTGGTTTACTCGACGACCACGCGTTAGTTCTTTAAGTTTCTCATAAGGCTGTTCAATGCCGTAACGACGCATAACGGTTTGAATTGCTTCGGCCAATACTTCCCAGTTAGAATTTAAATCATCAGCCATAGCCTGAGCGTTGACTTCTAATTTATTTAAACCTTTTAGAGTTGATTGCAAAGAAATCATGGTATGTGCTACGCCAACACCTAAATTACGCAATACCGTTGAGTCGGTTAGGTCGCGTTGCCAGCGAGAAATAGGCAACTTTTGCCCAAGATGGTCAAAAATGGCGTTAGCCAAGCCTAAATTACCTTCAGAGTTTTCGAAGTCAATCGGGTTCACTTTATGGGGCATGGTAGAAGAACCTATTTCTCCAGCAACCGTTTTTTGCTTAAAGAATCCGATAGAAATATAGCTCCAAACGTCACGATTAAAATCAATTAAGATGGTATTGAAGCGTTGCATGACGTGAAAATATTCTGCAATGTAATCATGTGGTTCAATTTGAATGGTATAGGGATTCCAAGCTAAACCTAAACTTTGTACAAATTGTTCTGTCAATTCATACCAGTTAATCGCAGGGTAGGCGGCAAGGTGGGCGTTGTAATTGCCAGTAGCGCCATTAATTTTTCCCAAAATCTGCACGCTCATAAGTTGCTTTACTTGTCGCTGTAAACGATAAGCAACATTGGCAAATTCTTTACCCGCAGTAGTTGGCGAGGCTGGCTGGCCATGAGTACGGGACATCATGGGAATGTCTGCCATACTGGTTGCCATGTCTGCAATTTTATCAATCACCTTTTGCATTTCTGGCACGATACTAGATTCACGGGCTTCTTTAAGCATGAGGGCATAGGCGAGGTTGTTAATATCTTCAGATGTACAGGCAAAATGCACAAATTCATTAATGGCATTAAGTTCTGAATTAGATTCAAAGTGTTCTTTAATAAGATATTCAACTGCTTTTACATCGTGGTTGGTGGTGCGTTCAATTTCTTTAACACGTTGTGCCATACTTAAGCTAAATTCATCTACTAGTTTTATTAAATGATCCTCTGCTTCAGAGCTTAAAGCTGGAACTTCTGGAATACCTGGGTGGTTGGCAAGCACGCGTAGCCAAGAAACTTCAACCTTTACACGGTTTTTAATCAAACCATACTCGCTGAAAATTTCTTTTAGGTTGTCTAAACGTACCCCATAACGCCCATCAACAGGAGAGATGGCGGTTAATTCTGATAGCTGCATGAAGTAAGTTCCTTTTAAGGCATTGTTAAATTAGCATATCTGTTAAATATTTCAGCCCTTCGTTACGTTTTGCCATAAGCATTAAGATAGAATGTTTGAGCATTTTTTCAGACTTGCTATAGCACTTTATTTTCCGTCTTAGTCGTGCAAGAAAGTGACGAAACAAGCTATTGTAACCTTCGACAGTAAACGTTTCTGCTTTTGATTGTATATGTTTTTCAGGAGGCACAAAACCTTCGTATGGTTTCCAATAATCTGTTGCCACCATCTCTATTTCCTTGCTCTCTATGGCTTCCCAAAGCTGCTTTCCTGTTTCCGTGCTTCTGTCCCCAGTGACACAATGGAGAAACCGCTTTCCAAGTCTATCAACAGCAATCCAGATCCAACAATAGTTTTTTT
>CAZRMK010000013.1:0-26984 GCA_964601165.1 uncultured Piscirickettsiaceae bacterium
TACGGCGATGTTCATTACTTGATGTATCTGATTTCTGAGATACCGTATAATGGAATCCGCAGTTCTTGCATTTATAACGCTGGCTTCCCTTCATAAAGCCACTCTTAATAAAATTATCGCTTGTACAATTAGGACAATTCAACATAACCATCTCCACATTAAATTAGCGTGAATAGGCATTATAATATAACTATGCTAAATTAACAACCCCCCTTTTAATCTAAAAATTATGATGTGGATTAGGGTATTGTATAGCAATTCGTAATTTTTATAGGGAGAGCCTTTATATTAATTGTTAACCCTTACCCCAGCCTTATCCCCTGCAGCAATCAACTTTTTATCCATAGTTAACAAGATTGCATTATTACGTCTTGCCAACACTAAGTAAATCATATCGTAAATTGGATGATCAAGCATGCATCCAATATTAAATGCTTCACGATACAGATCAGCCTCATTAACATACTCATCTACTAGAGCGATAATATCATCGATTGCTTTTTTACAATCATCATACGGATAATCTGAAAATTTTTGATATTTCCAAAAAACATTCGTCGCCTCAGTAATTAATAAGGTAGGTGCAAGCACTAAATCGGCCTTTGTTAATATCTGTACAAAATTTTCTGATGATTCGCATTGCAAAACTACCTCCACGGCAGCACTAGTATCCAAAACCACGATCATCGATCTCTATCCTCACGAATAAGTGCCACCACATCAATATCAGGCATTGGTTTATCATTCACCTTAGAGTGCTCCTTAATTTTTTGCAACAACTTAGTACGGTGATCTTTCGCAGAAATTGCCACATTAAGTCCCTGTGCCAAAATAACAACTGCTTCTTGAGCTAAGCTACGATGATTCGCCTCTGATCGCTGTTTTAACTGTCGATAAATATTTTCTGGTAACTCTCTTACCTGTAACGATGGCATATCCTTTAGCTCCTTAAAAAAACAAAGTTTAATACAGGATCATTGTATTGCACTTTTCATTACAATGCAATCAGCCTGGGCAATAGCACTTATCCTGAATTAAGTTCCTTTTAATCCAAATATAGAAATACGAATATTGCACAAGCTATTGATTCGTATAGTTAATTTTAATTCTTCAGGAATATCAATAAGTATTCCACTTGAATTAAAATTGCTCTACAAATCAATATCTTGCACTCTATATGCACAATCACTTGCAGGATCTAGGTAATGTTTTATTCTTTTCCTGTGAAACCAATATCTTGCACACTATTTCGCGTTTCTATATTTGGATTAGGGTATTATATAGCAATCCATAAATTTTTAAGAGAGAGGATTCTTGCTTTGCACCATTTTTACCAAAAGTTTTTAGAAGTACAGTCGGGGAATATATAATAAATGCTAACAGATTATCGTAGCCACGTTACAGAACGCGCAGAACAGGGAATTCTTCCCTTGCCTTTAGATGTCGAGCAAACCGCTCAACTGGTCGAGTTAATTAAAAACACACCAGTAGAAACAGAAGCAGGGGTGGATGAAGGTGAATTTATTTTAGATTTATTAACCAATCGCATTCCACCAGGAGTAGATGAAGCCTCTTATGTTAAGGCCAGTTTTTTAGCAGATATTTCTGCTGAGAAGATTACAGTCGCTTTAGTTTCACCCGAAAAAGCTACCTTTTTATTAGGCACAATGTTAGGTGGTTATAATGTTCAACCGCTTATTAAAGCTTTAGACAGTCATCTCAAAGTAGTCGCAGAGACGGCGGTTATAGCACTATCTAAAACTTTATTAGTATATGAAGCTTTTCATGACGTATTTGAAAAATCCAAAACCAATGATTATGCCATGCAAGTGGTAAAGTCTTGGGCTAATGCCGAGTGGTTTACTGCCAAACCTAAAATGCCAGAAAGTATTACCGTCACAGTTTTTAAAGTTGAAGGGGAAACCAATACCGACGATTTATCCCCAGCAACTGCGGCTTGGTCACGCCCTGATATTCCGCTACATGCCAAAGAAATGCTTGTAGTTAGGATGGATGATGTAGATGGCACCATTGCAACCCTAAAAGCCAAGGGGCACCCAGTGGCTTATGTTGGTGACGTGGTTGGAACAGGCTCTTCGCGTAAATCTGCCATGAATTCTGTGATGTGGTTTTTTGGTAATGATATTCCATTTGTGCCAAATAAACGTCAAGGTGGTGTGGTTTTAGGTGGAAAAATTGCACCTATTTTTTTCAATACTGCCGAAGATTCAGGTTCTCTGCCGATAGAATGTGATGTTAATGCCATGAATATGGGTGATGTCATTACTATTCATCCGTATGATGGTAAAGTCACTAATGAAGCAGGAGAGGTTATTTCCACTTTTGAACTGGCACCAGATACTATGCCAGATGAAGTTAGAGCAGGCGGTCGAGTACCTTTAATTATTGGCAGAGGTCTAACCGACAAAGCACGACAAGCATTAAATTTAGAGCCTTCAGAAGTATTTATTCGCCCATCAGACAAATCTAAAGCAAGTTATGGTTATACTCTAGCCCAAAAAATGGTGGGTAAAGCTTGTGGAATTAAAGGTGTTCGCCCTGGTATGTTTTGCGAGCCAAAAATGTCAACCGTCGGTTCGCAAGATACCACAGGGGCAATGACTCGAGATGAAATGAAAGAACTAGCCTGTTTAGGATTTTCAGCCGATTTAGTTATGCAATCTTTTTGTCATACAGCCGCCTACCCAAAGCCAGTTGATATTACCTTGCAACATTCTTTGCCAGACTTTATGACTAGTCGTGGAGGAGTTGCGTTACGTCCTGGTGACGGAGTGATTCATTCATGGTTAAACCGTTTGTTGCTACCCGATGCTGTTGGTACAGGAGGAGATTCTCATACACGCTTCCCAATTGGCATATCCTTCCCTGCGGGTTCAGGTCTAGTTGCCTTTGGTGCAGCTTTGGGAGTGATGCCTTTAAACATGCCAGAATCGGTTTTAGTACGCTTTAAAGGCAAGATGCAACCAGGTATTACGCTACGCGATTTAGTAAATGCGATTCCCTACCAAGCCATTCAAGAAGGGCTGTTAACGGTTGAAAAGAAAGGCAAGAAAAACGTATTTAACGGTCGAGTGCTAGAAATTGAAGGCGTTGATCACCTAAAAGCAGAACAAGCCTTTGAATTATCTGACTCTTCTGCAGAAAGATCTGCCAATGGTTGCGTAGTTAAATTAGGCATTGACTCCATCACCGAGTTTTTAAAATCAAATATAGCCCTGATTAACTGGATGGTAGACAATAATTATGAAGATGCCCGCACTTTAATTCGTCGTCGTGATGCTATGCAAGACTGGATTGATAACCCTGAATTACTCACGGCTGACGCAGATGCCAATTATGCTGCCGTAATTGAGATTGATTTAAATGAAATTAAAGAGCCTATTGTCGCTTGCCCTAATGATCCAGATGATGTAAAACTGTTATCTGATGTTGAAAATACTAAAATTGATGAAGTTTTTATTGGTTCTTGTATGACCAATATTGGTCACTATCGAGCGGCTGGTAAAGTGCTTGAAACTATGGGTAATGTACCAACTCGTTTATGGATTGCACCACCGACTAAAATGGACGAACGCCAATTAATTCAAGAAGGTTATTACAGTATTTATGGTAAAGTTGGTGCCAGAACAGAAATGCCTGGTTGTTCATTATGTATGGGTAACCAAGCAAGGGTTGCGGCAAGTTCAACGGTTTTTTCAACCTCCACCCGTAACTTTCCTAATCGCCTAGGAGACGGGGCAGATGTTTATTTAGGCTCTGCTGAACTAGCCGCAGTTTGTGCCGGATTAGGACGACTTCCAACCGTTCAAGAATATATGGATAATGTTGGCTTGTTAGACACCATGTCCGACGATGTTTATCGCTATTTACAATTTGATGAAATGGCAGATTATGAAATTGAAACTGCCAAAAATTTATCTGATATAAGCGTGGCTGTTGCTTAATAGAAAGTAGAAACAGGAAATTATGAGTAAAATAATTGATTTAAAAGGTTCTATTTTATCTTTAACCGTTTTAAAACTTCACTCAGACAATATTGAAGAGACCAAGCAAGCGGTTGCTAAAAAGATTGCACAGTCTCCTAGTTTTTTTGTGGGCATTCCAGTGGTGCTTGAGCCAAAAATAGAACTGCAAGACTCAACCTATCTTGCTCTTTTGGTTGATTTTTTGCATCAAAAAAAAATGATTCCTATTGGAATTCGTACTACAGATAAAACCATTATTAATCAGGCACAATATGCAGGTTTAGCTGTTTTTCCGCTAGAAAAAAACAAAAAATCAACTAAAAAGCCTCAATCTGTAGCCAAACAGGTTATTGAAATAGAAGAACCTAGCTTAAAAACCGCAAAAATGGTTCAAGGCTCTGTTAGATCTGGACAACAAATTGTTGCTAAACATCGGGATATTATTATTATGGGTTCTATTAACCCCGGAGCAGAAGTAATTGCAGATGGTAGCGTGCATGTATTTGGTAAGATTCTAGGCAAGGTTTTTGCAGGAGCTGCCGGAGAAACCGATGCTAGGATTTATGCCAAACAGCTTGATCCAGAATTAATCTGTATTGCAGGAGCTTATCAGTTAGCAGAAGATATAGCTGACCAATATAGAACAGGGTTTGTTGAGGTCTCTTTAAATGCAGATACCTTAGTATTTAACACTCATACCTAAGTCCTGTAAGTGATTGTTATGCAGTCACTTACAGGATTTAATCATATTTAGGAGAACACCGCGTGTCAAAGGTGATAGTAGTAACGTCTGGTAAAGGCGGGGTAGGTAAAACAACAACCAGTGCCAGCATGGCTGCGGGATTAGCCCTTAAGGGATATAAAACTGCGGTTATTGATTTTGATGTTGGTCTGCGTAACCTTGATTTAATTATGGGTTGTGAACGTCGGGTGGTTTATGACTTTGTTAATGTCGTTCAAGGAGAAGCAACTTTAAATCAAGCTCTCATTAAAGATAAGCGGACAAACAATCTTTACATTCTTGCTGCATCACAAACCCGAGATAAAGATGCCTTAAACTCTGAAGGAGTTGGAAAGGTTATTGAGGGTTTAAAAGCTGATGGATTTGACTATATTATTTGTGACTCTCCAGCAGGAATTGAAAAAGGGGCGCAACTCGCGCTTTATTTTGCTGATGAAGCTATTATCGTCACCAATCCAGAGGTTTCATCAGTAAGGGATTCTGATAGAATTTTAGGGATATTACAGGCTAAATCACAACGAGCAGAAAAAGGTGAAGACCCGATTGTAGAGCATTTGGTATTAACTCGTTATAACCCCGAACGAGTTGAGCAAGGTGACATGTTATCAGTAGAAGATGTGATTGATCTATTAAGCATTAAACTTTTAGGAGTAACCCCTGAATCTGAAGATGTATTAAACTCCTCTAACTCTGGTATGCCAGTTATTTTAGATGAAAGTTCAGATGTAGCCGAAGCTTATAAAGATATTATTGAGCGTTTTCTAGGAGAAGAAAAACCACAACGCTTTATAGTATTAAAAAAGAAAAACTTATTTAAAAAATTATTTGGGAAATAATCATGGCATTATTAGATTATCTTTTAGGGCAAAGAAAGAAAAAGTCAGCCAACCTTGCCAGAGACAGGTTGCAAATTTTATTAGCTCATGAACGTTCCAGTCGTAATTCACCAGATTATTTGCCTAAAATGCGTCAAGAAATTTTAAATGTTATTGCTAAATATGTTGATATAGATCAAGAACAATTACAACTCTCGATTGATGAAGCGAATGGTTTTGAAGTATTAGAGTTAAATTTAGTTTTACCAGAGTCTAAATCTAAATGAAGGTGATTTCTGTTTTTAAATAGCTGCGCTAGTCTCGTGTTTTCTATATTGAGGCTTTGAGTTATTGTTGTATTTTTAACTAAAAAATTAAGGGTTAATTCCTATGTTTACTATTCGTATAAAGTTAATTATTAGCTTTGCTATTCTTACCTTATTTATCGTTGGGCTAGCTACTTTAAGCATTAATAAAATTAAGGAGTCTTCAGCAGCTTTTAATGATTATGATGACATGGTAGATTATTCCGTTTTAGTTAACCGTGTTCAAACAAATATGCTAATGGTAAGGCTAAGCTTTAAAGGGTTCTTGCTCGATCCTAGTCAAGAAGAAGTAAATACATTTAATCACTATTATAAAATAACCTCAGAATATATAAATCAAGCGCGTATAGAGCAATCCAATATAGGCATTAAAGACTCCGACCCTCTACAAATTAAAAAGTTAGATCAGATTAGTTCCTATTTGGTAACTTATAATCGTGACTTTCAAACAATACAGGAGTCGTTTACTAAGCGTAACTACCTTGTAAACGAAGTTATAAATATACAAGGTCCTATCATTCAAAGATCCATTACTGATATCATGCGTTTTCATAAAGATTATGACGAATTAATGGTCTCTTATTTAGCAGCAGAGACGTTACGCACAGCATTATTGGCACGATTATATGCGGCAAAATTCATTAAAACTCATAGTGAAGATGATATGCAGCGCGTATTATATGAGTTCTCCCATTTAGATGAACAGCTAATTACATTACAACAAAGAATAATAAACCCGATTAAACTCAGTAGAATAGCTGAGGCTAACAACTCTATTGAGATTTATATTAAGGCGATTGACGAGCTATACGAAATAATAAAACAACGCAATGCATTAGTTGATTACTCTTTAGATGTTATCGGTGTAAATATAGCTAATATTTCAGAGGAAATGAGCCTGTCAATTATATCTAACCAGCATGATCTTGATCAAAAAGTTGAAGAATTAAACTTAAGTATTATTTCACTAATGACCATTGTAGCTATTATTGTCTCTATATTAGCCGCCATGTTAGCATTTTTCATACCTCGTTCAATTTCTAGAGGCTTGCTTAGCATTAAAAATAGTCTCGTAAATATTCGCAAGACAGGTGATTTTTCAATGCGTGCAGATGAACAACGACAAGATGAAATTGGAGCAATGGGTCGATCTGTTAATCAATTACTCTCTCAGCTACAAAGTGCTATTTCTGAATCAAACCAAGTAGTAGAGAATATTTCTAAAGGGGTGTTTAGTAAGAAAATTACAACTGAATTTAAAGGTGATTTATTAACTCTAAAAGATGGTATTAATAATTCGGCTAAAAGTATTCAAGAAACCATGGCTATTTTGTCTGAAACTATGAAATCTCTATCTAGGGGTGACTTTAGTTTCCGTACTATAAATACTGGCATAGAGGGAGATTTCGCTAATCTTTTAGACGAAACAAAAACCACTATGGTCACCATGGGAGAAGTGGTTACAGATATTAATACCGTAATGGATAATGTTTCTCAAGGAAAGTTTGATAAACAAGTTACGGTTGCTGCCAATGGGGAAATGAACAGCTTAAAAGATAATATTAACCAATCTTTAAGTGGTTTGAACTCTGCTATTAATGAAGTAGTAATGGTAGCCAATAAAATGGGAGAAGGTGATCTTTCTTTAGTAGTAAATGGTAACTATCACGGATCTTTAAATGGGTTAAAAAATGCCATTAACTCAACTGTTGATAGGTTATCAAAGGTAGTTAATCAAGTTAGAGAAACTTCTCATAATGTAAAAATTAATTCTGTAGAAGTATCTAAAGGTAGTCAAGAAATTGCAGAATGTACCAGTGAACAGGTATCTAGCCTTGAAGAAACCGCTGTTAGTATGGAGCAAATGTCCGTTGCTGTTAATATGAATTCTGATAATGCTAGTCAAGCAAACCAACTTGCCACTGAGTCACTTAGGCGTGCAACTGAAGGGGTTAAAATAGTTGCAAATGTAGAACAGGCAATGTCTGGTATTAATCAATCAAATAATAAAATATCAGAAATTATTTCTTTGATTGATGGTATTGCTTTTCAAACCAATCTTTTAGCGCTTAATGCCGCAGTAGAGGCGGCAAGAGCAGGAGAACATGGGCGTGGGTTTGCAGTAGTGGCAGGAGAGGTTCGTAACTTAGCTCAACGTTCAGCAGATGCAGCTAAAGATATAAAATCCCTTATTGCAGACAGTACTTCTAGAATTACACAAGGTAATGAGTTGGTTAAAAGTAGCGGGGAGTCTTTGGACTCTATTAAAGACTCTATTAAAGAGGTAAGTGGTATTGTTAATCAAATTGCAAAAGCAACTAAAGAGCAGGCTACTGGTATTGAACAAGTTAATATGAATATTGTTCATCTTGATAGTGTTACTAAACAAAATGCAATTCAGGTAGAACATACTGCCTCAGCAGGTAAGGAACTTAATTCTCAGGCAGATGAATTATCTGAAGTAGTAGCTTTCTTTAAAACAAAAAAAGCTACCCAGTTACTTAGTTAGAAACTTGATTAGTTTAAGCGTTTGATTCTAACAAGTGCTCCAAATAATGGATGGTCAATATAGTGTAATTCACTTGTTCTAATTCTTCTGGATTCGTTTATTTCAAAACGCCAATGTTGGGGTAAGTTAGAAAAGGGTATTTTATTATAGGCGGCAAAGTCTTGTTTTACCCGGTTAGGCATTTTTCTTTCAATTTGTAAATTTAATCTAACATGAGCAAAGCGAGATTTATGAAAGGTCATGGTGCCTAATAATTTTGTTTGGTGACTTGCGGTTGGAAAGTTTTCAATTTTAATAGGAGTCGCTCTATTTGCCGGATGACCAAAAATTCTCCAAGATTGATGACTTAAAATTCTATAACCTCTTTCGGGAGTCATTCTTCTTGCTTCTCCAGCAAGTAAAAATTGCGCAGCGGGTAGACTAGTAGCGGTTACGCTTCCTGTTAAATCTAAAGGTTCTGTAATCTCTGGCCAATGTTCTTCTGTCCAACCTCTAATCGCTCCAGTTTCAAAAACAATCACTTCTACTTGGTAAATAGGTAATTCACTATTTGCAGAGGTTGTTTTTGAGAACAATACTAGCGACAGGCTGGTTGTTAAAATAAATGTTAGAAGAATAGGGTTAAATTTGGTGGTCATAAGTTTTAGGCTTTAATTTTATTAGTGATAAGGTCAATCGCTAGAATTCTAGTTTCTATATTAGGCATTGTATCGAAATATTTTAATTCTGTTTGACCTTTTAACTGATATTGTTTGGGGTTGGTTTGAATAAGTTTAATCAGCTCTATAGGATTAAGATTAGGCGATGCACCAAATTGAATACGAATCATTGAATCATTGGCTTCTAGTTTTTTAAAGTTAAAGGGCTTTAAAATAATTTTAATTTGGGTGACGGCAAATAAATTTTTAACTTGTTCTGGTAACAAACCAAAACGATCAATCATTTCAACCTCCAACTCTCGCAACTCGTACTCGTCATTGGTACTAGCGATACGTTTGTAAAACACTAAACGAGTGTGAATATCTGGTAGATAATCTTCGGGGATTAGGGAAGAACCACCTAGATCTACTTCACAACCTTGATGTAAAGAAGTATTAAGTTCAGGACGCTTACCTGATTTAAGAGATTTAACGGCTCTATCAAGTAGTTCTGAATACAATCCAAAACCTATTTCTTGAATTTGTCCAGACTGTCCATCTCCTAATAATTCTCCTGCACCACGAATTTCTAAATCGTGACTGGCAAGCATGAGCCCAGCTCCTAATGTATCGTGTTTGGATATTGCATCTAAGCGTTTTCCTGCATCTTTAGTTAGCATAATTTTAGGAGGAGTAAAAAGGTAGGCGTAAGCTTTGTGATGAGAACGACCGACTCGTCCACGTAATTGATGTAATTGAGCTAAGCCAAACTTATCTGCTCGATGAATCAAAATTGTGTTGGCTGTCGGAATATCAATTCCTGTTTCAATAATGGTTGTACAAACTAAAATTTGGAATTTACGGTGATAAAAGTTTTCCATTACTTGTTCTAACTCACGCTCATGCATTTGCCCATGAGCGGCAGCGATTTTGGCTTCTGGCAGTAATATTTCCATTTCTTCAACCATAGCATCAATCTTTGCGACATTGTTAAACAGAAGGTAAATTTGCCCACCACGACGAATTTCTCTTAAACAAGCTTCTCGAACCAAATCTTGGTTCCATTCCTGTACAGAAGTTTGCACAGCTAAACGCTTAGCGGGTGGAGTGGCAATAATAGATAAATCACGTAAGTCATTCATCGCCATGTTAAGGGTACGCGGGATGGGCGTAGCGGTCATGGTTAAAACGTCCACTTCGGTACGTATTTTTTTCAGTTGCTCTTTTTGCCTAACCCCAAACCTATGCTCTTCATCAATAATAATAAGACCAATGTTGCCAAATTGCATATCTTTTTGAATGAGTTTATGGGTACCAATAACAATATCAATTTGATTATTTTGAATATCTGCTAAAATTTGTTTTTGCTCTTTTGCAGTTTGAAAGCGAGACAGCCCTGCAATTTTAATTGGCCAGTCGGCAAAGCGGTTTCTAAAATTATCTAAATGCTGTTGAGATAGTAGAGTGGTTGGTACTAGAACAGCAACTTGTTTACCTGCATAGGCAGCGACAAAGGACGCACGCATGGCAACCTCAGTTTTACCAAAGCCAACGTCACCACAAATTAGCCTATCCATTGGTTTAGCTGAATATAAATCATTTAACACGGCTTCTATTGCGGTTTCTTGATCTGGAGTTTCTTCAAAGGGAAAGCCTGCTTTAAAACGGGCATAGGCTTCTTCATTATTTTTAAAGGCATAGCCAGGGCGAGCTTCTCTTTGAGCATAAATGTCTAATAATTCAGTAGCTACATCATGCACCTTTTCGGTAGCTTTGCGTTTAGCTTTTTCCCATTTATCTGAACCTAATTTATGTAGAGGGGCGGTTTCGGCACTAGCACCAGTGTAGCGACTAATTAAGTGCAGGGAGCTAACAGGGACAAATAATTTATCATCATTAGCATAACGGATTGTTAAAAATTCATTTTCTTCATCTTGAATAGTTATTTTTTCTAATCCAATATAACGACCAACTCCATGATCTATATGTACAATAGGATTGCCTATTTCAAGCTCTATTAGGTTGGATATGCTTGAATCAAAATCACTATGTTTACGTTTACGACGGCGTTTTTGAACAACGGTTTTACCTAAAATTTGGCTTTCAGATAATAAACAAAATTCAGTAGTGAGTATAGAGTCTTCTAGAGGGCCAATAATAACTTGATAGGTTTTGTTGTTTTTTATATCGTTTTGGTGGTCTTGTAAAAAACATTGCCAGCTATCAATAGGTTGCAGTTTAAATTTTTGTTTACTCAACAAACCTGACAGGGTTTCTCGTCGTCCCGCAGATTCAGCACAAAACAGCACTTTTCCTTGATATTGATCTAAAAAAGCATTGAGTTTTGCAAGAGGGTAATCACTATTGTTTTGTAAGCTAACATCGGGGAGAGGCTTGGATTGAAAAGTGATGAGTTTTTTAGTAGTTGCTAGTTTTTCAGGTTCTGACTCTAGAGTAATACGATGAAATTGTTTGAGCTGTGTAAGTAGCTCTACTTCACTTAAAATAAGTTTTTCGGGTGGTAAAATAGGGTAGTCAGGGTTATGTTTGCCAATATTGTAGCGTTCTTGATAGTCTGACCAAACTTGGTTGATAGGTTGGGTTATATTACCGCTGTCAAATATAATAGTGTCTGCTGGTAGGTATTCAATTAAAGACTGGGTAAATTCATGGAATAAAGGTAAGTAATACTCTAAACCATCTGCGGTTTGTCCTTTACTAATGGTTTGGTATAGAATAGCTTTACGAGCATCTTCACCAAATTCTGCTCTAAATCTTTGTCTAAAACGCTCAATGCCGTCAGGGTTTAAATCATATTCTTTAGCGGGTAAAAGTTCTATTCTAGCTATTTTTTCAATACTTTTTTGAGTTTCAACATCAAAACTACGAATGGTTTCTATTTCATTATCAAATAAATCTAGTCGAAATGGATATTTACTCCCCATAGGGAAAATATCTATTAATGCCCCTCTAATCGCAAAATCACCATGCTCATAAACTTGATTAACACGTTGATAACCACTTTTTTCTAACTGACTTAAAAAAGGATCTAGATCAAGACTTTCTTCTGTGTTCAGTAAAAAAGTATATTGCTCTATAAAAGAATGTGGAACTATTTTCTGTACCAGAGATGATATTGGTAAAACTAAAATACCTTGTTTAGTGCTAGGAAGTTGATAAAGGGTTTTAAGTCGTTGTGAGATAATATCTTGGTGTGGAGAAAACTGATCATAAGGCAAGGTTTCCCACTCAGGAAATTGCAAAATAGGAACTTCAGCAGGAGTAAAAAAACTTAAGACTTCTAAAATTTCACTGGCTTCTTGGTTATCTTTAGCTAAAAATAAAGTTAGGTACGAGGCCTGTTGTGCATAAGAGCTTATCGCTAAAGCTTTTTCTGCTAAAGAGTGAACTTTCCATGTAGAGCGATGTCCTGTTTGGACAATTTTATGGGTATTTAAGAGTGAGAGATTAGCTTTAGGCATAAGAGAATGAAAGACCGTCTGTTACAAAAATGATAAAATTAGACGAATTTTACCTTAAACATCACCTATATTTTCAAAAACACCTGATTTTTTATTTTTAACTACTCTACTAGCTTCTAGTAATTGACCATTCATAGCAATAAAAACACCATTTTTAGTGTTTTTAACAGCCATTAACGCACTGCCTAAATTAAAAAGAGCATCAGAGTTTCCTAGGTTAAAAGGACGCATAGCACCTGTTAAAATAATGGTTTTATTGGTAAGCGAATGATTAAGATATTGAGCCGTTTCAGGCATAGTATCAGTGCCATGAGTAATAACTATTTGATTAGAAAGAGAGTTTTTACATGCCTGTAGAATATATTCTCTATCGGCATCGACCATATTTAAACTATCTTTTTGGAATAAAGTTTTTACATTTATTTCTAGGGTAATATTTGCCTGATCCAACATAGCGGTAACAGGAGAATCAGCAAAAATTAATTCTCCAGTAATAGGATCATAATCCTTATCAAGAGTACCGCCAGTGATAAAAACTTGAATCATGATAGAGGTCTCATGATGGCTGTCTTAAAATACCTGTTACTATCCCTAAAATTTCAATCTGCTCATTGGTAATGAAAATAGGTTGTAGATCAGCATTTGCAGGCTGTAAACGAATGCCATTTTTATCAATGTAAAATTTTTTCATAGTGACTTCTTCATTATTAATTCTAACCACCACAGATTCACCATTTTCAGCAGTGGAACGACGTTCAATAATAACGATATCGCCATCTTCAATATTTTCATCCACCATAGAATTGCCTTTAACACGCAGGGCAAAGGTCTCTTTTTTAACCATAGTGCTGGGAACAGAAATCGTATCATAGTCTATTTCCATTTGAATAGGCTCACCAGCAGATGTCCAGCCTAATAAAGGGATTTTGACGAAATCAACATCCACTAGCTCAACAGGATCGGCTAGTTCTAAGTGTAATTTTTGATTACGTTTGGGGATTAAAAAAGCAACATTGGACATTTAGGTCCTCCTAACATATTAGCGGTTGTTAATCAGGTCTTCCTTAAGTATCTACTTGAGGAAATACTTGTTTAAAAGGCTTAACAATAACTTTATCATAAACACCTGCATCCAAGTAAGGATCAGAATTTGCCCAATTTTGGGCAGAGATTAAAGAATCAAACTCTGCAACAATTAAACTGCCTGTAAAACCAGCTTCTGCAGGGTTATTAGAGTCAATGGCAGGATTAGGACCTGCTAATATCAATCTTCCAGCTTCGTCTAGTTGGTTTAGGCGTTTAATATGTTCTGTTCTAGCGGTTTTTCTTAAGGGTAAGCTATTGGCTACATCATAAGCAAATATAGAATAAAGCATAATGGTGTCTCTGTTAAAATAATAATATTCTACAACACTAACAGGTTTATTCAAATTGAAAGTAGATTTTCATTGCCACACTAACGCTTCTGACGGCAGTTTATCACCGCATGAGTTAATTGATTTAGCTAGTCATCATCAAATTGATTGCCTTGCAATTACAGATCATGACACAACACAAGGTCATGAGAGCGCAATAGAGTATGCCTTAGAAAAAGGTATTGAACTAATTTCAGGGACAGAAATTTCCTGCCAATGGCAAGGTAGAACTATTCATATAGTTGGTTTAAATTTTGATGTCAATAATGCCGATTTACAAGCGGGATTGCTATGGAATAGGGCTCTTCGTTGGCAAAGAGCGTTACAAATTATCGAAAAACTACAGAAAAATAATATTCCAAATGTATTTGAAGATTTAATGTCAATGGTTAAAACTGATATGGTGGGTAGGGGTCATTTTGCCCAATTACTTATTCAAAAAAGGCTGGTAAGCAATCAACAACAAGCTTTCAATAAGTATTTAAGTAAAGGTCGTATAGCTTATGTTGCAGTTAATTGGCCAGAATTATCAGAGGTAGTTCAATGGATTGTCAAAGCAGGTGGTGTTGCTGTTATTGCCCATCCAAAAGTTTATAAACTAACTTCTACTAAATTAAATAAAATGATTGTAGATTTTAAAACAGCAGGCGGGCAAGCTATTGAAATAGTTAATCAATCAAAAACCTGTTCCTCTCAAGTTAGTATGGCGGATAGGGCTGAGCGTTTTGATTTATATGCTTCGGTAGGGTCAGACTTTCATCGCCCTGAACAAACTTGGAGAGGGTTAGGCTGGTTAGCTCCTTTACCCAAAAAATGCCGTCCTATTTGGCAGGCTTGGTGAGTAGTTGGTCGAGGTGTCCTTATGATTTAGGTATTATTGTGAATAGATAAAATACCTGCAATTTTTTTAAGACGGGTATAATCCCTAATCTGCAAGTAGGAATCATGATTATTGCACAAGCCCTTGATGCACCTAGCAAATTTTAAAAAAGCCTTATCACCAATTAGGTGACCACGGTTTTTTAAAATTCACTATGCACATCAAGGACTTGCACACTAATCTATGATCCTACTTGCGGATTAGGGATAATCTTCTTTTTAATTGTAATCAAACAGGGTTGGAATAAAATTGCTACAAGGATGTCGTTATATTTCTGTTAATGAGGAAAATCCTCAAGAAAGATTGTTAAAACAAGTTGTTGATATTTTAAACAAAGGCGGAGTTATTGCCTATCCTACAGAGTCGGGCTATGCATTGGGATGTTTGCTTGAAAACAAGCTGGGAGCGGATAGAATTCGTACTATTCGTAACCTAGACCCTAAACATGACTTTACGATTATGTGTCGAGATTTAAGCAATCTTTCTGAATATGCTAAGGTAGGTAATGTGCAATTTCGTTACTTAAAAACTCATTTGCCAGGTCCTTACACTTTTATTTTAACTGCCAGCCGTGAAGTACCACGACGCTTGCAAACGCCGAAAAAGAAAACTATTGGATTAAGGGTTACGCCTAACGTGGTAACCAATGCATTGCTAAAATACTTCGATAAACCCCTAATTAGCGTTTCGTTAATTATACCGGGAGAAGATCATCCGATGACAGACGGCTGGACGATTCAAGAAGAAATAGGTCACTCTCTCGATGCAGTTTTAGATGGAGGATTTAGTGGTTATGAACCAACAACCGTAATTGATTTTACTGAAGAAGTGCCAGTTTTAATACGTCAAGGGCAAGGGATATATTTAGAATAAGACCTTTGCATAATGTAAAGTACAATTTATGAAACGCATAAAACAGCACCTTTCTCACCTAAAAACTCGTCAAATAGCTAGCTATTATTCTTCTTTTTGGATAAAAAATGCACTATTTTCTACATTCCCTAAACCGCATTTTAATTATGCAAAGGCCTCAGAATGATGGAATTAACCATTATGCAGAAAATTGCTATTTGGGCAATTCCTGTTATTTTAGCTATTACAGTGCATGAAGTGGCACATGGTTGGGTAGCGGCTAAGTTTGGCGATAAAACTGCACAAATGCTTGGTCGTTTAACGTTAAACCCAATGAAACATATCGATCCCATTGGCACCATTATTGTACCGATAGCTCTATTAATAGCGGGAGGATTTGTTTTTGGCTGGGCTAAAGCTGTTCCTGTTAACACGGCAAATTTTAAAAATCCTCGGCATGATATGGCATGGGTTGCCATTGCAGGACCAGCCTCTAATTTACTGATGGCTGTTGCTTGGGCATTTGTTGCCAAATTAGGTTATCTTGTTTCTATGACTTATCCTGATATAGGTCAATTTTTAGCTCTCAGTGGCTTGGCTGGAATTTCTATTAATCTGGTTTTATTTATTTTAAATTTAATTCCCATTCCACCTTTAGATGGCAGCCGTGTACTATCAGCCTTTCTTCCCAAAAAGTTAGCTTATAATTACAACAGAATAGAACCTTATGGTTTTCTTATTTTACTTGGGCTACTTATTTTTGGGATTTTAGGACCCATTATTGCAGGACCTTTTCACGCTTCTAAATTATTTTTAATTTCAATGGTTGGATTATGAAACCTTTAAGTCACAAACTCGGTGATAAGTTACAAAAAATTCTAGCAAATGCTGGAGTAGGCTCACGCCGTGCAGTTGAAGTAATGATTGCAGATGGTAAAGTACAAATTAACGGTCGTGTTGCAATTTTAGGTGAACGTGCTTTGCCCACTGACACTCTCAAAGTAGATAATCAACTGATTAAGTCTACTCGCTTAGAAACTCAGCCTACTCAAGTAATTCTTTACAATAAACCAGAAGGACAGCTATGTACCCGTAAGGATGAAAAAGGTCGAGATACTATCTTTAATCATCTACCTCGTATTATTAATAGTCGTTGGATTACTATTGGACGATTGGATTTGAATACCTCGGGTTTATTAATTTTAACCAATAATGGAGAGCTTGCTAATCGAATGATGCATCCTTCTTATGAGGTTGAAAGGGAATATTCAGTACGTGTTTTTGGGGAGATTCCTGAAGAAGTGGTGAAAACTTTAAAAAAAGGCGTTATGTTAGAAGATGGAATGGCTAAATTTAATAAAATAGCCAAGTTACCTCAGCAAGATAGCGAGTCTATTAATCAATGGTTTAAGGTTAGCTTAAAAGAAGGTAGAAATCGTGAAATTCGTCGTATGTGGGCTTCACAAGGCGTGCAAGTAAGTCGTTTAATTCGTGTACGTTACGGAGAGTTTAATTTACCGCGTAATTTAAGACGAGGCAAAGCAGAGAGTTTAAGCTGGAAACAAATTAACCAGCTTTTAAAAAGTGTTCAACTGCCCGAAGAAGCCAGACCAGATTTACGCTATAAATCTGCAGAAAAAAATCCTAGAAATCATGCAGGTGCGAAACACTCAAGGTTCAAGTCTTCATATAGAAACGCGAAATAGTGTGCAAGATATTGGTTTCACAGGGAAAGAACAAAATACTAGTCGCACCCTTAGGTTCGGCGATTATTTTTTCTTTTTCTGTGGAATCAATTGGAATTGCAAGTAAAAAAAGTAAAGTAGGAGGTTTTGGAATTGATTCAATGTATTGGTTCAATAAAAAAGCAGAAAAGATAGACTTGTTGAAAAAATTCGAGAATGAAATAGTTAGAGATTTATCAAATCTTATAGAACACAAAAAACAAGACGCACAACAACAACTGTACCTTTCTGCAATCGCTTTAACTCTTGTAACTTTTATTGTAATACTTCTAGCTTTTTTAATTATCCGAGGTTTAACTCGAAATATTGATGAAATTATAAGCTCAATGAAAAAGGTATCTGTTCAGGGAGATTTTTCATCTAGAGCAAAGGTAAGCTCTAAAGATGAGACTGGTCAAATTGCAGAACCCTATAACCAGTTAATGGAGCAAGTTACACTATCGGTAAAAGAAACCAATAATGTTCTTGCCGAAATAGGAGGCGGTAATTTTTCTGCCCGTTCAAATATTGCCGCTAAAGGAGATTTAAGTACTCTGCAAGATGGCATAAACCAAGCTACAGAATCGGTTGAGTTTATGATGTCTGAGCTAGATTTGGTAATGCAGGCATTATCTAACGGTAATTTTTCTCACAAGATGGATAACGCTGTGCCAGAAGGGTTTAGAAAAGGTGTAGAGCAAACTTTAGCAGAACTATACAATGCCATGTCTGAAATTAATCAGTCAATACAAGCTGTATCTAAAGGGGATTTTAGTTATCACTCTTCTTTTAAAGGTAAAGGAATGATTGCTGAGGTATTGGAAGGTGTTACAGAATCTATCGAAACTATTAGTACAATTGTAAAAGATGTTTCTTTAGTAACCACTAAGGCTTCACAAAAAGATTTAACCTCACGGGTAACGGTTTATACAGAAGGTGGTTTTGAAGAGTTAAAGGTTAGTTTAAATACCATGTTGGATAATTTATCTGGATTTATTCAGGAAACTCAGCAATCAGCAAACTTAATTTCACAAAGTTCGAGTGTTATTACCAGTGAAATGGGTAATATTAGCGAAAAAAGTCAGTCTCAAGCGGCATCAATAGAAGAAACAGCCGCTTCCTTAGAGGAGATTACCTCGACGGTTAACATGACCGCTGATAATGCTGAATCGGCAATAAGCTTTTCAAAAGATGCAAATGTTAAAGTGTCTCGTGCATTAGGTTTAATGGATGATTCTTTGAAGTCTATACACTTGATTAAAGAAGCATCACAAAAAATTGCAGAAATTACTGCCTTGATTGATGGTATTGCTTTTCAAACCAACTTATTGGCCTTAAATGCAGCTGTTGAAGCCGCACGAGCAGGGGAGCATGGCAGAGGGTTTGCGGTAGTAGCTGGAGAAGTAAGAAATTTAGCAGGTCGTTCAGCAGATGCGGCTTCAGAAATTAAAGGTCTTATTGAAAACACCGTTAAATTGGTTGAAAAAGGAGTGGAGCAGTCTGAGCTTTCAGGTGAAGCAGTAATCGAGGTAACCGCAGCTATTATAGAAGTATCTACAGCGGTTGATGAAATTTCTCAGGCTACCCGAGAGCAATCAATAGGTATTGAGCAAATTAATCAAGCAGTAGCTAGTATTGATGGAAATATTCAAGAAAACAATGTTATGGCAAGTAATGCTTTAGAGAAAGCACAAGAAATGAGTCATGCCTCGCAAGATGTATTGACTAAAATTAGTGAGATAAAGGTCTCTGGTGTTGGACTGATCCAAAAATAGAGTTTAAATAAAAAAGGGCTTTTTAGCCCTTTTTTCTTTTTTAATTCCCCTTTATACTTTATACAGGATTTAGGTCATACCCTAAAATACTTTAAAAGAGACCCTTTCATGCAAAGGTCTCTAAATGTTTTATTGCATTTCTAAATCATCTAGTACTATTTCTAAACCTGTTGTAGCACAAGCTTCATCAACCATTCCGTCTGGTGCTCCACTAACTCCAATGCCCCCATATAATTTCCCACCTGCTTGAATTGGAATGGAGCCTGCCATAAATGCCAGATTTACATTTAAATGCTGTAAGGAACTATTTGATATTGACTTTAAATCAGAGCCTTTTGCATTGAACATCACAGCAGTATAGGCCTTCTTTTGGCTAATCCCCAATGAAACAGGGGGAGCAACCGTATCTCTTAATTGTACTTGAACAATACCATTTCTATCTACAATAGTTACACTAACTGGAATACCTTTTTCACGGCAAGCTTTAATCGTACCCATTGCAATAGTATTGGCGGTATCTAAGGTAATACGGCTCACATCAACGGTCATATTCTCCTCGGCATAAACAGTGAATGTGCTTAAAAACATCGTTAACAAAATAATAAAGGTTTGGTTAGTTCTATTAATCATCTTTAAAATCCTCAGTAAAATTATAATTTTTTAATCGTAAGAGACCTTTGCATAAATTAAAGTGCGGTTTATGCAAGGGTCTCTAAATATTTAGAGATCAAGGTCTAAAGCCCAAATTCAAGTTATATGATTTTTTCTTTATCTTCCAATAGTTTTTTTTAATGTTGATATTAAAAAAAATTATTAGCGAAGACTTCTAAATGGGTGTAAATTAATTAAATCTAAACTAAGTGAGGTGGGTCATGAAAAAATTATCTTTAACTCTATTAATGATTTTTATAATAATACCTTTTAAATCTTTTGCTATTCAATCTGAACAGCAACTTCTTACCATTGCAAATGCACAAATTACTAATATAAATACTCAACAACTACAACAGCAAATGCAGCAATATTCAGAAACTATCTTAATTGATGTTAGAACTCCTGGGGAAATAAAAAGATTAGGTACAATTGGTTTATATCAAAACATTAATATCCCAAGAGGTTGGTTAGAATTTAGAATTAAAGATATAGCAATAACAAAAGATACCCCAATAGTTGTCTATTGTGGTCTTAATAAACGTAGTCCTCTAGCTGCAAAGCGCTTAATGGATATGGGTTACACGAATGTAAAAAATTATAGTGATGGCTTCTTTAAGTGGAAAAAAGCCCAATTAGATGTAAGTATTGCTGACCAAGCTCCCTACTCAATTTTGTATTCCTTACCTGAAGAGGTCATTGCTGGTGTCTATAGTGCAATAGGTGATGTTGCACCAAGCACTTATCAAAATTCCGGACATAATAATAATCTATCATTCATCGTTGGTGATGATGCGGTATTAGTCTTTAATGCTGGTGGAAGTTATCTACTGGCATCTGCAATGCACCAAGAAATAAAAAAAATAACTAACTTACCAGTTAAATATGTAGTGCTTGAAAATGCTCAAGGGCATGCCGTGCTAGGAACAAGTTACTGGAAGGAGCAAGGTGCTACTATTATTGGACACCAGAATACTAGTGAAATTTTAAGAAATAACAAAGAACGTATAAAAGCAAGTGCTAAACGTTCATTGAAAGATAAATTTTTTAAAAGTGACATCGTATTACCTGATATAGAATTTAAAGATAAGCTCGTTATTGAGCTAAAAGGTAGGCAAATTGAACTACTACACTTAGGACCATCGCACAGCCCAGATGATGTACAGCTTTGGATGCCAAAGGAAAAACTTTTAATTTCTGGTGATATAGCCTTTAACATTAGAATGTTACCGATTTTAGAGCATACAGATGTAAAAGGGTGGATACAAACTTGGGATAAACTAGTAGCACTACAACCTGAGATAATTGTACCAGGGCACGGAGGTGTTACAGATTTACAAACGGTGACCGCTTATACTAAAGATTACCTAGTGTTTTTAAGAACAGAAATATTAAAAATAATTGATGAGGGTGGGGGATTGCTCGATGCACTAAATATAGACCAAACAAAATTTGGTCATTTCAAAACTTATAATGAGCTACATAAGCAAAATGTAGACAGACTTTTTAGAGTGATGGAATTTGAAGAATAAAAACCACTCTAAAAACAGCTAACTGTCAGGTACAAAGGTTTGAGTTACTACAACTTATTAACCTAGATCCTAAATTTTGCAAGTGCTTGTACTCTATATGCACAATCACTTGCAGGATTTAGGTATAACTTTAAAATTAATAGGACTTTTTAGTCCTGTTTTTTTTATCAAAATTACCAGACTTAGTAAAATTTTGAACCAAAAACAGAAATAATAATATTGCACAAGCTATTGATTACATAGCAAAAGAAAAAATAACCGCCTCTCCTGCGGCTTCGCTTAGTGCGACTCTAATATGTTCTTTCCCTGTGAAACCAATATCTTGCAGACTATTTCGCATTTCTATATTTGGATTAGGGTAAAAAGTATGGCAAAATACGCACCTTTTTGATATAAAAACTTTCTAAGGATACTCTCTTGATTTCAACAGCAAATATCACCATGCAATTTGGCGCTAAGCCATTATTTGAAAATATATCGGTTAAGTTTGGTAACGGTAATCGTTATGGTTTAATTGGTGCAAACGGTAGTGGTAAGTCAACCTTTATGAAGATTTTAGGGGGAGATTTAGATGCGACGGCAGGTAATGTTGCAACTGATCCACAAGATGTGGTGGGTAAGTTAAAGCAGGATCAGTTTGCTTATGAAGATTTTTCGGTAGTTGATACCGTGATTATGGGTAATCCAAGGCTTTGGAAAATTAAAAAAGAGCGTGATCGTATTTATGGTTTGGTCGAAATGACTGAAGAGGACGGTCTTAAAGTTGCCGATTTAGAAATAGAGTTTGGTGAATTAGATGGTTATACCGCAGAATCTCGCGCGGGTGATTTTTTACTAGGTTTAGAAATACCCGTAGAGCAACATTTAGGATTAATGTCTGAAGTTGCTCCTGGTTGGAAGCTTCGTGTTTTGCTGGCTCAGGCTCTGTTTTCTAATCCTGATATTTTGTTATTGGATGAGCCTACTAATAACTTGGATATTAATACGATTCGTTGGTTAGAAAACATTTTGAATGAGCGTAAATCGACGATGGTTATTATTTCTCATGATAGACATTTTTTAAACTCAGTATGTACCCATATGGCAGATTTAGATTATGGTGAATTACGGCTTTATCCGGGGAATTATGACCAATATATGATGGCTTCAACTCAGGTTAGAGATCAGCTTTTGTCTGATAACGCGAAAAAGCAAAATCAAATTAATGAGTTAAAGTCTTTTGTGAGCCGTTTTTCTGCCAATGCATCAAAGGCAAAGCAAGCTACTTCGAGGGCAAAATTAATTGATAAAATTGAGTTGTCAGAAGTCAAACCCTCTAGTAGGGTGAATCCTTTTATTCATTTTGAGCAGAATAAAAAACTGTTTCGTCTTGCTTTAAATATAGAAAAAGCTACAAAATCTTATGATAAACCAGTTATTTTTCAAGATTTAAATATCACATTAGAAGTAGGGCAACGTTTGGCAGTGATAGGAGCTAACGGTGTTGGAAAAACCACTCTTTTAAAAACCTTAGTCGGAGATACAGAACTTTCTGCTGGTAAAATAAAATGGTCTGAAAATAGTAATATAGGCTATTACGCTCAGGATCACGTTCATGATTTTGAGGAAGATTTAACTTTGCTAGACTGGATGGGGCAGTGGAAGTTGCCAACAGATGATGAGCAAGCAGTTAGAGCTATTTTAGGGAAGATGCTATTTTCACAAAAAGAGATTGATAAGTCAGTTAAGGTATTATCTGGGGGCGAGCAAGGGCGGATGTTATTTGGTAAGCTGATGTTACAAAAGCCTAATATTTTAGTGATGGATGAGCCAACTAATCATTTAGATATGGAGTCTATTGAATCACTTAACCAAGCTCTGGCAGATTATGATGGGACGGTTATTTTTGTTTCTCATGACCGTGAGTTTGTTTCTTCTTTAGCCACGCAGATTTTATCAATGACCTCAGAAGGAATTGAGCATTTTCAAGGCAACTATGAGTCTTTCTTGCAAGCTAAAGGAGTTTAGGTTTTAAATTTTTTAAAACAGCAGTCCTTGTAATTTACGGCGATAAGATTTTACCAGTTCTGGTTGATCTTCTTGCAACGCACTAAAAATATTAATTAGAGTTTTTTGTGCGATACCTTCTTTAAAATCTCGTTCGACCATAAATAGTTTTAGTAAGGTTTGCATGGCTTCTTCATAGGCATGATTAATCATTAAATAGCCAACTAAGCCATATAAAGAAGCGGCGTCATTTGGGTTTTCTTTTAATGAGGCTTGAATCTCGATGACAGGAGCAGATTCGTGAACTATTTTACCAAATTCCATAAGCATATTAAGGGGTTTGCCTTGGGGTGAAGTCTGTGCTTCTTCTGGTAATTTGTTAAATAAGTTTTGTGCTTGGGTTAAATTTCCAGTGTGTAAATACATTTTTACAAGGTCTAAATGAACAAGGTAGTTATTGGGGTTAGCTTGTGCGGCTTGCCCTAATAAGCTAACTACTTGGTCATAATTTTCTGCAAGGAAAGCTTCTTGGGCTTGTTGGCGTAATTCTTCAGAAAGATCTGCTTTTAAGTAAGGTTCTAATAAAGTTTTAATGTCTGCAATAGGTTGTGCGCCAACAAGTTCTGCGACTACTTGACCATCTTTAAAAACTTTAAAAGAAGGTATGCTTCTAATTTGAAAATGTTCGGCTAACTCGGGTTGTTCTTCAGTATTTACCTTTGCCAAAATAAATTGTTCTGCAAGCTCTTGAGCAAGGGCTTCTAGTTGCGGCATGATTTGCATGCAAGGACCACAATTGGGTGACCAAAAATCAACTAATACTGGCAGTTGTTGTGAATTTTGGATAACTATTTCTTGAAAATTTTCGCTGGTAATGTCTACAATCATGGCGTTCATTTAAGTATTTCCTTTAATTTGTAAATGGTTTCTAGAGCTATTTTAGGGCTCATCTCATCTGGATTTAAATTTTCTATTTGTGTTTTTAGTCTATCTAGATGTGGATCAATATTTGCAAACATATCAAATTGTTGTAAAGCTTGCTTTGGGTGGTTATTCTGAGAGTAAGGGGTAGAGCTTAAATTGGGATGTTGAGTAGTTTGATTTTCTAGGGTATGCAATACAGTTTTGGCTTTGTGAATAACACTTTTAGGTACGCCTGCTAGGGCGGCTACTTGTAAGCCGTAGCTTTTAGAGGCTGCCCCTTCTCGTACTTGATGCATAAAAACAATTTTATCTTTGTGTTCTAGTGCATCTAAATGGATATTTACCGTATTGTTAAACTCGTCCGTTAGGGTGGTTAGTTCAAAATAGTGGGTTGCAAATAAACAATATCCTTGGATTTTTTTGGCGAGGTGTTCGGCAATTGCCCAAGCTAAAGCTAGCCCGTCAAAGGTTGAGGTTCCACGACCTACTTCGTCGATTAAAATAAGGGAGTGTTGTGTTGCGTGGTGTAAAATATTAGCAGTTTCGGTCATTTCTACCATAAAGGTTGAGCGTCCAGAAGTTAGGTCATCTGATGCTCCAATGCGGGTAAAAATTCTATCAATGAGTCCAAGTTTAGCTGATTGGGCAGGGACAAAACTACCCATAAGACCCATAATAGTAATGAGAGCAGTTTGACGCATGAAAGTTGATTTACCACCCATATTAGGACCGGTAATTATTTGTAGCTGTCGTTCGTCATTAAAAAGGGTGTCGTTAGGAATAAAAGGTGATTTGGAGAGGGCTTCAACGGTTAAGTGCCGACCTTGAATGATTTCTATGCCCGCAGTTTCTGCTATTTGAGGGCGAACTAGGCTGAGTGCTTCCGCCTGAGTTGTTAAATTTATAAAGACATCCAGCTCGGCTAAGCCTTGCCCTGTTATTTGTAATGCCTGTAAATCTTGATTGATGGTTTCTAACAGTTGTTGGTAGAGATGTTTTTCTCGTATTAAGGCTTTTTCATTAGCGGATAAAATTTTTTCTTCGAAAGTTTTTAATTCAGGGATGATATATCTTTCTGCCGCTTTGAGGGTTTGGCGGCGAATGTATTCGGCAGGAACTTGTGCTGATTGTAGTTTGCTTACTTCAATGTAATAGCCATGTACTCGATTGTATCCAACCTTAAGACTCGATATTCCAGTGCGCTGTTTTTCTTGTTGTTCTAGTTTTAACAGGTAATTTCCTGCTTCATTTTTTAGGTTTCTTAATTCGTCTAAATCAGCATCATAACCTTCTGCAATTACTCCGCCATCACGCATGAGCATGGGTGGGTTTTCACAAATAGCTTTGGTTAATTTTTTGGAAAGATTTGGATAGGTTTGGATGCTGTTAGCTAAATTAAGTAGTTTTTCACTGGTTTGATTTTGTAATGCTTGAATAATGTCAGGCAACTGGCTAAGAGTACGACCAAGGTGTAATAAATCTCTAGGGCGTGCAGAATATAAGGCGACTCGGCTTAAAATACGTTCAATGTCTCCAACAGGTTTAAGGAATTGCACAAATACATCTGCGGTTTGTTGCGATAATAAATCTTCTATGGCATCTAAACGGGTATTAATTTGTTTTTGGTTACGCAAGGGCTGATTTAGCCAGCGTTTGAGTAAACGACCCCCCATAGGGGTTGAGGTTTTGTCTAGTATTTCGGCTAAAGTGTTATTAGTTCCGCCAGTTAGATTAGTATCAAGCTCTAAATTACGACGGCTAATCGCATCAAGAACTAGAGTGTCGCTGGTTTGATAGTGGTGGAGGCTAAATATGTGGCTTAAATCATTTTGTAGCATTGCATTGGCATAGTGTAAAATTGCTCCGGCAGCTGAAATCATAGCAGGACTATTTTCACAACCATAGGCAGATAAATCTTGAGTACCAAAGTGTTGAGTTAGGCGTTTATGGCAAGAGCTAGAGTCAAAGTGCCAAGCAGGGTAATTTACTAGGTTTGGTAAGTTTTTAATGTTTTCAGGTAAAGATTGTAGCCATACAGGTTCGTCTTCCACCAGTAGTTCAGCAGGTTTAATTCTTTCTATTTCGGCGGATAACTGAGTTGAATTATCTAGTTCGGTTACTTCAAATCTACCACTAGCAACATCTAAATAGGCTAGAGCTATTTTATGTTGAGTTTGGAAAATAGCTGCCAGTAGATTTTCAGAATTTTCTTCTAGTAAAGCATCTTCAGTTAGAGTCCCCGGAGTGATGATGCGAACTACTTTACGCTCGACGGGGCCTTTACTGGTAGCAGGATCGCCAACCTGCTCGCAAATAGCAACCGATTCACCTAGTTTGACAAGTTTTGCCAAGTAGCCATCGGCAGAGTGATGTGGAAATCCCGCCATGGGAATAGCGTTACCACCTGATTTGCCACGTGCAGTTAAGGTTATTTCTAAAAGTTTAGATGCTTTAATTGCGTCATCGAGAAACAGTTCATAAAAATCTCCCATGCGGTAAAAAAGCAAATGGTTAGGGTGTTGCTCTTTAATCGCTAGAAATTGTTTCATCATCGGGGTGTGATTTGAAGGTTTAATTATTTTCTGGCTCATAGGGCGTGTTTTTATTCTTAGAAAACGGCAATTATAACATGCAAAAACTTGAAAAAGAGGGTATGATTTTTACCACTAATCTGCAAGTGGAATCAAGGGCTTGTGCAATAATCATGATTTCTACTTGCGGATTAGGGTTGGCTGTAAAGTCTGTGA
>CAZRMK010000014.1:0-26929 GCA_964601165.1 uncultured Piscirickettsiaceae bacterium
GTGAAAACAATATCTTGCACATTATTCATATTTCTATGTAGGTATTTGGGTATTGAGAGATCTTAAAGTATTTCCTTACACCTAAATCCTGCAAGTGCTTGCAGGATTTAAGTTACATAGCTTTTAAAATCACTAAGAGATCACTCTTATTCAAGCAATTTAACTCTACCAATAAAAAATATTCTTTACAACCAGAAGTAAAGCTTAAATGATAAGAATTATCATATAGCGTGATTAATCTAATTTATACTTGCACCCTGCAAGCGCTTGCAGGATTTAGGTTACAAAAAACCTTTTCTAAAAGTGTCTTCCTTAAGGGGGCACTTAATAACCGCCAATTATTTTAGCCCGTAAAAAATAATTGGCGGTTATTAAGTGTTTCCTTAACTTCATGATAAAATAATCTCCATATTAAAAAATAATACCCAACAGGCTCATATCCAGAATGAAAACCTCAAAACTTCTTATCTCAACCACTCGTGAAACCCCTTCCGATGCAATCGTCATTAGCCATCAATTGATGATTCGAGCAGGATTGATTCGCCCCGTTGCTGGCGGTCTTTATAACTGGCTGCCTTTTGGAGTGCGTGTTTTAAGAAAAGTAGAAAATATTATTCGTGAAGAAATGAACCTTGCAGGAGGACAAGAAGTGCTAATGCCCATTGTACAACCAATGGAGCTGTGGGAAGAATCTGGTCGTGCTAATGAATATGGTGCAGAACTATTACGCATTAAAGATCGTCATGGTCGAGATTTTGCTCTTGGACCAACCCACGAAGAAATTATTACCGATTTAATCCGCAAAGAAATTCGTAGCTACAAACAGCTTCCTGCTAACTTTTATCAAATTCAAACCAAATTTAGAGATGAAATTCGTCCTAGGTTTGGAGTAATGAGATCACGCGAATTTATTATGAAAGATGCCTATTCTTTCCATATTGATAAAGCAAGCCTGCAAGAAACCTATGACGAAATGTTTAAAACTTATAACCGAATTTTTACACGACTAGGCTTAGACTTCCGTTCTGTGCAGGCCGATACAGGGTCGATAGGAGGAGAAGGTTCACATGAATTCCATGTTCTTGCCGAATCTGGAGAAGATAACATTGCCTTCTCAACAAAATCTGACTTTGCGGCGAATGTAGAACTAGCTGAAGCCCTTCCTCCAAGAGGAGAACGTGCCGAAGCAACCGCAGAAATGAGCCAAGTAGCCACCCCTAATCAACATTCTATTGAAGAAGTTTGCGACTTTTTACAGGTTAAGAGAAAGAAAGTTCTCAAAACACTTTTAGTTAAAGGTGCAACTGAAGAACAACCTGTAATCGCTTTAGTTTTGCGTGGCGACCACCAATTAAACCAGCTTAAAGCCGAAAAAATTGTGGCTATTGCTAGTCCCTTTGAAATGGCAAGTGATGAAGAAATCCAAGCAACCACTGGTTGCAAAGCAGGCTCAATAGGCCCTGTTGGATTAACTATTCCCATTATAGTTGATCGTAGTGCAACACAAGCTTCCGACTTTATTTGTGGAGCGAATCAAGACGGGCTTCACCTAACAGGGGTTAATTGGGATAGGGATGCTACTTTTAATCAAACTGCCGACCTACGCAACGTGGTGAAAGGCGACCCTAGTCCTTGTGGTCAAGGTCATATTGAAATTCGTAAAGGCATTGAAGTTGGGCATATTTTTCAACTAGGCAATAAATATTCAACCGCTCTTAATGCCACGGTACAAAATGAAAACAGTCGTTCTCAGGCATTAAAAATGGGATGTTATGGCATTGGTGTTACCCGTGTAGTTGCCGCCGCTATCGAACAAAATTATGATGCTAAAGGCATTATTTGGCCAGAGAGCATCGCCCCGTTTCAAGTTTGTATTGTTCCCATGCAGATGCATAAATTTCCACGCATTGCCAAGGTTGCCACCCAAATTTATCAAGACTTACTTGCTAAAGGTATTGAAGTTTTACTTGATGACCGTAAAGAACGCCCAGGGGTCATGTTTAGCGATATGGATCTAATCGGTATTCCGCATAGAATTGTCATTGGAGAGCGAGGTCTTGACAAGGGAATAATTGAATACAAATACCGCCGTGACGAAAAACCTCAGGATATTCCTGAAGCTGATTTTATTAGATTTTTACTCACCAAAATTTATTAGGCAATATTAGGTAGTATTTATGATTCCTGTTCAATGGTTTCCTGGTCACATGCACAAGGCTCAAAAAGAAGTTCGAGACATTCTGCCACAAGTAGATGTTATTATCGAAATACTAGATGCACGCATTCCTTTTAGTAGCGAAAACCCGATGATTTCTGAACTTCGGAGAGACAAACCGACTATTAAAATCCTTAATAAGTCAGATTTAGCAGACCCAAAAAAAACCACTCTTTGGCAAAATTATCTTGAGCAAGAAAAAAGTGTAAAAACCCTTGCTCTTAATGCTCAACAAACTGATAGAAAACAACAGGTTCTTGACCTTATTAGAGAAATGTCACCCAATAGAGGCGACTCTACCCGTGTGATTCAAGTGTTAATTTTAGGTATCCCGAATGTTGGAAAATCGACCCTAATCAACTCTCTTGCAGGTAGGCCTATTGCTAAAACAGGCAATGAACCTGCAGTCACAAAAATGCAACAGCGCGTCAAACTAGAAGATAATATTACCCTATTTGATACCCCTGGCATGTTATGGGCAAACATTGACAACCCTCATTCAGGCTATCGTTTAGCCGCCACGGGAGGAATTAAAGAAACCGCTTTTGCACTACCCAACATTGCTTCCTACTTAATAGAATATTTGCTTAAAAACTACCCAGAAAACTTAAAGAAGCGCTTTGACATAGATTCTCTTCCTGCAACAGATTTATTATTTTTAGAAGAAACTGGCCGACAGCGTGGTTGCTTACGTTCAGGGGGCATGATAGATTTAGATAAAATATCCCGCATTTTAATTACCGAATATCGCGACAAACTATTTGGAGAAATTACCCTAGAAATGCCAGAAATGATGGAAGAAGAACTTAAACAATTAGTGGTTATTAGAGAAAAAAGAGCGGCTAAAAAACAAGCGCAACTTGATGCTCGCAAAAACAAAAAACGTAACCGTTAATTATTGCCTAAATCCACACATATCTATTCACCTAAATCCTGCAAGTTGTTGTGCATATATGGCGTAAGACATTGATTTGTAGAGCAATTTTCATTCGAGCGGAATACTTGATTGTATTCCCGAAGAATTAAAATTTGCTATAGGAATTAATAGCTTACGTCAGATGTGTGCAAGCACTTGCAGGATTTAGGTATCATATAAATTTAGATAGCAAATAGCATATTAACCATTTCCTGTTGGCATAGCACCATCTCTATTATCTAATTGCTGAATCAGGACTTCTGTTGCTAACTGGTCAATATCAATCACGATAATCATTTGTTTCCTCACCGTTTCTTCTCCATCTTTTTCTAAAGAAGTAACGTCAATCGTGGTTAGCCCTAAGACAAAGTGGTTATCAATCGAATTTGAAATATCAGGCGGTGCCTGTAAATCATCAACATTAAATTCATGCACATCCGAGACAGCATCAACCACTAAACCAACAACACGCTCTCCTGCCAAGGTCATAATCTGCACAACAATCACAACTGTTGTTGGCCCATAGGTCGTTAATAAACTAAATCTTTCTCGTAAATCTATAATTGGTACGACTAAACCACGTAAAACAATAACCCCTTTAACAAAATCAGGAACATTTGGTAACGGACTAGGGCTTGCCCAACCCATAATTTCTTGCACTCGGTTAATTTCAACCGCAAACTCTTCTTTACCTAGTTTAAAGGTTAAAAATTCTTTATTAGAATCTGACATTTCACACCCTTTTATTAAAAACTCTACTAGAACCTAAATCCTACCGTTAAAGTTTTAGTAATTCAAATAAAAATTACAAACAATTATTAAGCCAAAAGAATACTTCCGTTATAATGAATCTCATAAAGAGACCTTTGCACGAGATTATTCGCGGATTAAAATGGCTATAATTTCGCGACTAACTCGTGCAAAGGTCTCATAAAAAGTATTCAAGGAAGCTAGAATGAACAAACAATGGCAAAATTTCTTAACAGAACAAGGCGCTCAATTTTCTGAAACAGGAGAAATTATAACCTTTGGACATCCTGAAATAGAAAGATTTCTGATTAAAAACGGTCCTGTTATCACCAGTCAAGCCCATCAAGCTCTGCTTAAAGTTTCTGGTGATGAGGCTTTTAATTTTTTACAGGGACAACTTTCTAATGATCTAAAAAATGTCGACCATGAAACCGCTCAGCTTTCTGCCTACTGCGACCCTAAAGGTAATGTACTGACTACTTTTCTGATTTTTAAAATAGCAGATGATTTCTATTTAAGTTTTGACTTCTCTCTTAAGACTATAATTCAAAAGCGTTTAACTATGTTTGTTATGCGCTCTAAAGTGACCATTACAGACATGGCTGAGGATTTAATTCATATCGGATTTGCAGGAGATTTTGCTAATCTAGATGTGCAACGTTTATTAAGCACTAAAGTAAAAAATAACTACCAAACCGCACAACTCGCATCAAAAGAGGCTAATGCTACCGTCATTAAAGTTCCTGGACCTTATCATCGTTACGAATTTTTTGCCTCCATAGATGATATGCAGGTTATTTGGAAAAAGCTTAAAAATAATTCCGATACCACTAATTCTGCTGATTGGAAACTACTAGATTTAGCCTATGGAATTCCAAAGTTAAACTCCCAAACACAAGGGTTATTTATTCCGCAATTCCTTAACCTAGATAAATTAGAGGCAATTAACTTTAAAAAAGGCTGTTATCCAGGACAAGAAATAATTGCGCGAATTCACTATCGTGGAAGAGTTACCAAGCGTATGATGCGGATTCACTTCCCTGAAATTGTAGAGCTAAATAGTGGTGAAGAATTAATATTAACTGACGATGATAATAAACGCCTTAAATTCATAGTTATTGAAGCCAGACCAGATGTCATCAACGGCACACTTTGTCATGCAGTTGGAACTTTAAAACCATTAGAATCTGCTTCTGGAAATTTAAAAACATCATCTGGTATTATTGCTACAATTGAACCTTTTGCTTATAGTTTAGTTGAAGACTAATATACCAGCATAGCTTAGCTACCTCAACTCTTTAAAAGTTAACCTGTATAAATAGTAACTTCTTCAATTGATTTACGTACTGGATTTCCAGTACACTTTGGATATCCCATATATAAAGCACCGATTAACTCAATTTTATCTCTATTAATACCTAATAAGTCATAAGTTTTGTCGTCTAATAAAATAGGTCCTGTACTCCATTGCACGCCTATTTTTTGCTCCCAAGCTGCTAATTGAAAATTTTGAATTGCACAACTGCAAGCGGCGTAATCTTCTTTATAAGTTACCGGTTTTTCTGCGATAACCTGTCCAACCATTACAACTTGAGAAATTGACATAAAACGCTCTATAGCTAGATTGAAACCTTCTTCATAAACAACTGTTCCCTGCTCGCCTTTTTTTAATCCTCGATGATGTGCAAATATTTTTGCCAACTTTACTTGCATTTCTTCACCAATCACCCAAAATTTCCAAGGCTGAGTTAACCTGTGATTTGGAGCCCAAATAGCTGCTGTTATAAAATCATTAATTTGTTCTCTAGAAACCTCTTTATCTAAAAACTGATAAGTAGTTCTACGAGATTTAATAGTTTCAAGAATCGACATCTTTAAAAAACCTCTTATTAATTATGTTTACGCATATGAGGGAACAGTAAAACATCCCTAATAGAAGCAGAATCAGTAAATAACATCACCAAACGATCTATTCCAATCCCCTCACCTGCGGTTGGTGGCATGCCGTATTCTAATGCGGCAATATAGTCCTCATCAAAATGCATCGCTTCGTCGTCTCCAGCATCTTTTGCTACTACTTGTGATTTAAAACGTTGTGCCTGATCTTCGGCATCATTTAATTCTGAGAAGCCATTAGCTAATTCACGACCGCCAATAAATAGCTCAAATCTATCGGTAACAAAAGGTTTTTCATCATTACGACGAGCTAAAGGTGAAACCTCCGCAGGATATTGGGTAATAAAGGTAGGATTCATTAATTTTTCTTCGACCGTTGCTTCAAATATTTCTGTCACCACCTTACCTAAACCATAAGACTTTTGGAGATGAATACCCAGACTTTTTGCTAATGAACAGGCTGATTCAAGTGTTTCTAATTGAGAGAGTTCTATATTTTCATTATATTGAACAATAGAATCTTTCATGGTTAAGCGTGTAAACGGTTTACTAAAGTCAAACACCTGCCCTTGATAAGGCACCAGAAAAGATCCTTGAGTTAGCTCTGCTAGCTCTTTCAGTAACTCTTCTGTATGATTCATTAGGGTAATATAATCTTCATAAGCTTCATAAAACTCAACCATAGTAAATTCTGGATTATGACGAGTTGATAAGCCTTCATTACGAAAACTACGATTAATTTCGAACACCTTTTCAAACCCACCAACAATCAAACGCTTTAAATACAGTTCTGGAGCAACACGTAAAAATAAAGGCATATCTAACGCATTATGATGGGTATTAAAAGGTTTAGCGGTCGCACCTCCAGGAATAACATGCATCATGGGAGTTTCCACTTCCATAAACCCTTTACCAGTTAAAAATGTACGCACATGAGCCACAATTTTAGAACGCATCACAAAAGTATCACGACTTTCTTGGTTAACAATTAAATCTAAATATCTTTGACGATAACGCATTTCTTGATCTTGTAAGCCATGAAATTTATCAGGCAAGGGGCGTAAAGATTTTGTTAAAATTTCTATTGATTCAATGTGAATTGATAACTCATTGGTATTGGTTTTAAATAAATACCCTTCTGCGGCAATAATATCTCCCAAATCCCACTTTTTAAACTGAGTATTATAAAATCCCTCGGGCAATTCATCACGAGTTACATAAAGTTGAATCCTACCAGACATATCTTGCAGGGTGGCAAAGCTTGCCTTACCCATAATTCGACGCAACATCATACGCCCTGCAACTTTTACCCTAACAGGATTTTGCTCTGCTAGTTCTTCTTTAGAAAATTCATCGTATTTTTCATGTAAATCTAGAGCCATAGAATCACGACGGAACTTATTTGGATGACCATTAGCTTCACAATCAACCCTTAAAGCGGTTAATTTTGCACGTCGCTCTGCAATAATTTTATTTTCATCCATCTCTGGCTTGGAGTTTTTAACATTTTGAGACATGTTTTTTCCTTAGAAATTGGCCACATTACCTGAGCCCTAATAAAAAATTAAGTGTATTTAAGGAAGCACTGAATAACTAAATACCACCCTTTAGTGAAGCAATAATAAACTGATCTAAACTTCCATCTAAAACTGCTTGGGTATTACCCGTTTCGACATTAGTTCTTAAATCTTTAATTCTGCCAGAATCCAGTACATAAGATCTAATTTGGCTACCCCAACCAATATCCGATTTAGAATCTTCTAAAACCTGTTTTTCTGCACTACGACTTAACATTTCTAGCTCATACAATTTTGCTCTTAACTGCTTCATAGCTTCAGCTTTATTTTGATGCTGTGAACGCCCATTTTGACACTGAGTAACGGTTTTAGTTGGCAAATGCGTAATCCGTACCGCAGATTCAGTTTTATTAACATGCTGCCCACCCGCTCCACTAGCACGGTAAACATCAATTCTTAAATCTGCTGGATTAATATCAACCTCAAAACTATCATCAATTTCTGGAGACACGAAAACCGAAGCAAAAGAGGTATGACGTTTGGAGTTAGAATCAAAAGGTGATTTACGCACTAAACGATGCACCCCTAATTCAGTTCTTAACCAACCATAGGCATAATCGCCCTGAACATGGATAGTAGCACCTTTAATTCCTGCTACATCACCATCTGAAATCTCGGTAATTTCAGTTTTAAAACCATGACTGTCCGCCCAACGCAAATACATTCTTAAAATCATATTTGCCCAGTCTTGAGCTTCCGTTCCGCCTGAGCCAGACTGGATCTCTAGATAAGCGTTATTAGCATCCAATTCATGCGAAAACATCCGCTGAAATTCAAGTTTATCGAGTTTATTACCAAGCTGATCTAGATCAGAAACCACTTCAGCAACCATTTCCTCGTCAACTGCCATCTCTGCTAGCTCTAAAATTTCTTGGTTAGAAACCAAACCCTCATCTAGCTCTAAAATAGTGTTCACCACCAAATCTAGCTGCTTTTTTTCTTGTGCTAAGGACTGTGCTGTTGCAGGATTATTCCAAATATCTGGATTTTCCAGCTCTCGATCAACTTCTTCTAGTCTCTCCTGCTTTACTTCATAGTCAAAGATACCCCCTAAGCGTTACAGTACGCTCAGAAAAATCTTTAATTTTAGTATAAATGGGGTTTAATTCCATAATGTCATAACTTGTACTTAAAATTTAAAACGAAATCATACCAAATATTACCTTAAGTTAACACCGAGAGTGCCGTTATAATAATAAGAAGATCTATAGATAAAAAAATCAAAGAAGGTAGCGATAATGGCTATTCAACAAGTTTCAGATATCCTTAATACTTACCAAAAAACTTCAAACTTAGGAATAGCCACAGAAAAACCGCCTGCTAACTCTTCACAGGCTTCTTCTACAACTATCTCACAAAGCCAAATAACCATTAGAAATGAGCAGCAAGCCAGTTTAGTCGCGCATTTATTTGGTGACCCTAGTAAAGCCATTGAAGATTCTTTAAAAATGACTTTTCAAGCTGCTATCGAAAAACTCAATGAAGTTTTACAAGCCGACTTAGGTGAATATGCAATTTCAGCAGAATCCCTTAAAAATCAAGGTGGGATGGAGCATTGGACTCCTGAAAATACCGCAGGTAGAATCATTAGTGGTTCAACCGCATTTTTAGCTGGCTTTCAAACCGCACACCCTGAATTAGAAGGTGAGGCTTTAATAAATAAGTTTATGGAAGTAGTCGGTGGTGGCTTACAGCAAGGATTTGAAGAAGCAAAAGGAATTTTAGGAGATTTAGAAGTATTTAATGGCAAGGTTGAAGATAATTTCACCAAAACTCTAAGCTTAGTCGAAAAAGGTCTGGAAAACTTTAGAAACCAGCAGTTAGAAACTATCCCTCAGCCAGTTAAATCAAGCGAGACTGCTTAGGTAAATCCTGAACCCTAATCTGCAAGTAGAAATCATGATTATTGCACAAGCACTTGCAGGATTTAGGTATTAGTTGTTAACAAGATAGCTTTTAACCTGAGTAAGAGACTTTAGACCTGTTTGACGAGTTTCTAATACTCTTTGTTGTTCTGCTAAAAGATAAGATTGAAGTTGATCATTATCTAACAATAATTGCGGAACAATATCCGCTAATTCTTCGCGAAAGAATGACATTTCAGCATCCATCAACTCTCTCCAACGCAGATCTAACTCTTTAAGCCTTTCCCAGTCACCCTGTTGAGCAGCTACTAGCATATTTTGAGAATCTGCCAACAATTTTAATCTTAAAGAATTTAATTTTGTCATTATGCACTTATTTTTTCTATTTGCTCTTGAGAAACTCGTTTAATATTATCTGGCATTTGCTTCCACGCTTCAGAAACCTCTTTTAACAATTCAATCACTTCTTGAACCGTTTCTGCGTCATTTTTAGAAGATGACTCAAATGTTTTTCTATAACAATAATCATATAGGTTGTATAAATTACCAGAAACCTCTTCACCTCTCTCCATGTCCAACCCATCTCGTAGAGCATTAATAATCGAAAGAGCTTTATTTAAATGTTCAGATTTTTTAGCATAATCTTTTTTATCAATAAAAAATTTACCTAAATTTAAATTTTTTAATGCGCCTGCATAAAGTATCTCAATTAATTTATGCGGAGATGCTTCTGATACGGAAGTTTCTACAAAATTAGATGCATATTGTTGAGCAAATTGTTTTTTAAGTGCCATATTCATTATTACTTTACCTTACTTAAGAGCCTCTACCTGAAAGATATTAGCCTCTAGATGGTGGATTAAACTGTGCCGTCAGATGATCTCTGGTTGCTTGTGAGCTTGCTATAATCGATTGTAATACCGCAAACTGCATTCTGTACTTCATCTCTTGTCTTTCGAACCGCAAATCTAACCTTTCAGACCTTTCTTCAAGCCTCTCACTACTGCTTACTAATGATATAAGTCTCTGAGAAATTATCCCCGAATCTTCGTCAAAGAAAGCAGCTATAGTGTCATTTAATTTACTGGCAAAACCTTGAGCATAATCTAGTGTTCCCCTATTTCCTATCGCACCTCCCAACACCTCAAACTGCATCCCTCTCACATCAGCAGCTTGCCCTGCAATAATCGCAAAATCACTAATTTTAACCACCCGACCATCTTGGGATGAGACATGGACTCCAATATTTAAAGTTCCAGCTGCTGTTGTTAAGGTACCATCTACATTCAGTCCAGTATCCGCTAAATTAGCAGCAAAGCCGCCATTAGTAAAATTAGCAAACCCTGATATCTCAATCTTAGAAAAAACTCCAAATTGAGTTGATGTGACCTCAAGTGCTCCTGCATTTATAGAAACACTTACTGCTGCTCCGGATGCCTCTATATCTGAATTTGAATTAATACTACTAGACATTCTATCTGCTAGTTCAGATAAGGTATAACGCCCCTGTGCGATAGAAATGGCTGAAGATACTGATTCATTAACCACTACACTAAAGGTTGCTGTAGCGGCGGATAAATCAATCAAACCTTCACCAACATAGTTTAATGAAGAAAAACCTTGATTAGAAAAGCCTGTAACATTAGCCATGTTAGTAGCACCCTGCCCTGTTGCCGCTGTCAACTCAAACCTAGACTGTGAAGAATCGTATGCAAAAACGACTAAGCCCGCTCCAATGGTATTATCAATTTGTGTTTGAATAGCAGTAGATAAATCACTTTTTGTTGCAAAAGATCCTGCTAGAGCATTTAAATTAATGGCTTGTGCAGCCCCTCCACCTAAACTTAAATCAAATGATGCTCCCGCTCCAATAATAAGCGCATTTTGGCTATTTAAAATTCTATCCCCCGCAATACGCTCATCTGTTGTAACCGTAGCTGCCGCTCCAGAAACCGTTGCCCTTTCTGCTAACTGGGTAATATTTAAGCTATAATTTCCTGTTTGAGTTTGCTCTGATCCAGTCAAAAAATTTACCAAAGGATCTTCAGAAATACCTCCTTTTGAAAATAAATTAGAAACCGCCTGCATGTTAGTATTAATAACATTTTGCAACTTGGTACTATCCAACTCCATAAGCCCTTGGCGATCAAAAGTAATTCCTACCATAGCTAAATAATTAATGTTACCAGAAATTCCTGTAATCGCCCCAGAGAGACTATTTCTAATTTCTTCTTGCACAGTCCTTAACATACTGTTTCCTGCTAAATCACCATAAAAAGCAAATTCTTCAGATTCCAGTTGTTGTGAAGTCAAACCACTTTTATCATGCTGACTTAATTCAGATAAAATACTACCTAATTGATTATAAACATTCACAAAATTAGTAACTGCATCTATTACTGCCTGACCATCTTGCCCTACTCGAACTGTTTTAGGGCTACCCACGTCCGCAGAATTTAAAGTAAAGGTCATACCATCAAGAACGCGATCAAAAGTATTAGTTGTGCTACTAACGGTTAAGCCATTTAGAACCATCACCGCATCTTGCCCTGAAGAAGTGGTGGTTAAGCCTCCAACATCAAAATCAGGCAATCCTGAAATAGATATTTCAGAAGCACTGCCAGACTCCTTAGAGGAGAACATTATTTGATAACTTCCTCCATTATGAATGATAGAGGCTGTAATACCATGATCACTATTATTAATGATTTTTTGCAACCCTTCCAAAGTGTTATTAGAAGCATCAACCACAATAGAATGAGTATTTCCTGCAATGGTAATATTTAAAGTTCCACTAGAGATAGTTGCAGAGGGAGATGAATAAGACTGGTTAGCTACAAGCGTATGTGCCTGTGCTAACTGTAGCGACTCAACTTGGTAAGTTGCTATTGTAGAATGACTAGAAGCGGTCACCGAAACTACCGATTCGGCAGAAGAAGTCGCAGTTCTATGACTAAATAAAGCTGGGGAAGATAAATCAGTTAAGTGGGTTTTAAAGGCATTTAAATTAGTTTCTAGAAACTTTAAAGCATTTAATTCAACACTATTTCTTTCCTGACCCCTTTCAACAATTGCACGAGCACCGGCAACATTTGCCTCTGCCAGTACTTTAGACATATTACCTATATCAAACGAACTTCTTGTTAAACTCGTTAATAGCGTTGTCCCTATATCTCTGGTTGTTGTCATGCTACCCCCCTTCTCCACAAGGATATTGAACCAATGTACTAGCTCAATCTATGCCAAAATTTACAATTGTATATCTATCTAGTTATCGACTTCAAAACAAGATTCTTTAACCATTAAAAATAAAAAAAGCAGTTAGCACACACAAGGGAACTGTTTTGACTTAAATTTTTAAGAATTTAATCTACTTTCAAACCACCCATTTTTTATTACCTAAATCCTGCAAATGGTTGTGCATATATGGCATAAGATATTGATTTGTAAAGCAATTTTAATTCGAGTGGAATACTTATTGATATTCCCGAAGAATTAAAATTTGCTATACGAATTAATAGCTTACGTCAGATGTGTGCAAGCACTTGCAGGATTTAGGTATTATATTATTTTACTTATCAAGCCTCCTGCTCCTGTCAAACCCTCTCTTCCTTGTGGCACACTTTGATTAACCATTTCAAAATGACTTTGGATGTTTTTCATCACCCTCAAAGATTCCTCTCCAGGCATCTGACGAATGACCTCACCGGTTTCTTTATCAACCAGCTTTACAATAAAAGTATTAGCTGCATCATCAACAGAAAAAGACAAGTTTTGTCCTGACGCCTCAAAAGCACTATTGACCAGCTTAACCTGCTCTTCAATAACAGCTTTTGGCGTTGGTTTATTTTCAACAGCAGAAGCAACCTTTTCCTCTACCTTAACCGCCTCAGAGCCCACTTTAACGTTAAGACTCTTAAAATCTGACTGTATAGAGTTAATTTCCATATCAAAACATCCTTTGCAATGTCTCACCAAAAAAACAAATTATAAATCCCTTAAACAAGGTAACGGCCAATAATAAAAAATCTTAAGAAGAAATTAAATTTTTTGAAAATATATTTTTAGACTACCCCAAACCTGATGGTTCTATCCATCTGTTTATTTGAATAATTTTCTTCTACCATTAATTTAGCATATTGGTGTTTTTGGAACAAGCCAAAATTTATACGATTTTTTCTGTTTTTGGCTGTCGTTATGTAGTCATATTTTTATTAAATTATAGGCTATGAGACCGAGACCCTACAGGTTTATTAAACCATTACACAGGCTCTTTTTCTACTAAGACCATTAATTCATCTGCAACACAACTTTTAGAATCTAGTATTTTTATTTGATTAATAATGTCAATAGCCTCGTCAGGAAAGTTATTATGAATTAATAGCTTGGCTAATTTTATCCAAGTGGTAATATCTTTATCATAAGATTGTAAATAATGAGTGTACATTTTAATAGCACCTTGCACATCTCCAGTAGCGCTTAAAACATCGGCATAAGCAACATAATATTCATCAGAGTAATTAATTAATACTTCTAAAGCATCTAAGGCACTAGAGTAATTTTCTTGAGTTAAAGTTATACTAACTATCCGCTGTAAACCATTCATAAGAAGCTTGCTATCCTTTATTGCTAGGTACTCTTGTACCGCTTCATCAGGCATGTTTTTTAATTCGTATAAATAACCTAAGCCAATTCTATATAAATTAGTAGCATTTTCTTCGTTTTTTTCAGCAATGTATTTTATTAACAACTCTAAATCATCTGCTCTTTTTTCATTAAAATATTTGTATATACGATTAAAGCTACTCACCATGCTACTAGCTTTTGTTTCTAGTGTTTTGCTTAACTTAGTGTTAGTGTTATGTAAGTTTTTTTGGTAGGTTTCTAGCAATAGTTTGATTGTTTCTTGGTGTTTTTTAGGAATATCTGTAAAAACCATTTCATTGATCTTTAACCAAGCATTTATTCGACCTTCTTCATTGTAAAACTGCCAATTATCAATTAATTTTATAATATGCTTTAGCCCTTTAGTTTCATCTATTCGATGATTTAATCTGGTAATGGCATAAATTATTGATTTGTGTAATGCATTGGTTGAACTTATTAATCCAGCAAAATAATTAGTAAATGAAATTTTGATTTCATCTTTAGTCATGTTTTCTAACTTAATACTGGGATCCATAAAGCCTTCATAGCAACTTCTAGAGTAACTAAAAATAAAATTTGCATGTTCGCCCATCAATTTATCAAGGTTTTTTTGGATATTAATTATTTTATGGGTTAATTGCTCTGTTTCATCCTCATCAATAAAAAGTTGTTTAGTTAATTTTTGACCCTTACCTGCTAAGGAGGCAGTTTTTTTGCATAGACCACGCATTTCCTGGCAATAGTTTTTTGCATCATCAATATGGTTTTTGTAATTTTTTAAACTAAATTGTAGATTATGCTTAATCCTTTTTATGATTTTAAATTTATTTAGTGTGGTAAGTTGTATTTTTTTAGTGGCAGAATAATTAAGTTTAGCCATCACTGCAGTTTCTTTACTTAGAGTATAAAAAACACTACCATAATTATTGGTAACATAATCAATAAGTCCTTCCATAGCTTGACGAGCAGCAGCAAAATTTGGGTTGGTTTCTGCAATTCTGCCAGAGTAGGTTATTACTTGGTTATCCGCAACATGAATGTATTTTCCAAGCTTAGACTCTATACTGTTTGATTCATGGCTTTGTCCATATTTACTAAAGCAAAAATCAACCCCAGAAAATATGATTTGTTTTGCCCCTAAATAACCTGCAATAATTGCCATTGCATTAGCTACAGTTGGCCCAGCAGAATTTAGATTAGTTGGTTGAGGGTGTTTTGAGTCAGACCAAGGAAAGCGTAAGCCTAAATAAGCTCTTAACCCCTTCCATTCGGCAAGTAACTTAGCATTAGCACTGTTTGAGTGAATAAGAATGCTTGATTCACTATACAGAAGAATAGATTTACTGTTATCGTAACTAACCTCATGCGGGTCAATGGTAACAAAAAAATCAACACTAATCCCCTCCTTTTTTAGACGATCTGCAATTCTAGCAGCTGCAAAAATAATTAATTTATGCTGGTTTTTTTTAACCCAAATGATATTTTCATCAAGAGAAGGGCCACCTCCTAAAATAACTGCGGTTAAGCCTTTTAATAACCCTTTTATTTTTTGTAAAGGAATTTCATTTAAAGCAAGGTTTTTTAGTTGGCTATCAACAAATATATTATTAGTAATATCTCCTATTTCATTAGACTGAAAAATATTAAATCTATTATGCACTTCATGCCATATTTTCTTATATTGCGGTGATATATCATCAATGACGGCTAAAGATTTAAATAAAATAAATCTACCATGTACTATGTAATCGGTATACCTATCTTTTAAGGATGAAAAATCAGTGTCTATTGGTAAGATATTTATTAACTTTTTATCGAAAGAAATGTTTTTTTCTATATATTGAATTAATTCTGGTCGCTCTAAAATGATATAGCTTCTTCCATTGTTGGTTTGATATTTTTGTAAGTAACTAACTAACAACCCCGAGTCAGAACCAACACCAATAAACAAAGTATTTTTCTGGTTTAAATTCTCATTAAACACCTTATTAAAGGTGGCTGTAGCACCTACATTGTCAAATACCGCTCCATTAATTTCTAGAAAGTATTTATCACCAAATAAATTAGTATTAAGTTTTTTAATGTTTATCTTAGACATGTTTTTCCCTTTATTGCATTAGCAACTTAGCTAGACTAACAGTAAATTTAATAAAATAAAATAAAATTTCACTAAAGGTTTATATGATCTAGCCGTTAATGGTTTTTATGAAGGAAGGTTTTATTAATTTGGTTAAAGGAAGTTTATTATGACACTATTAACTAATTCGAATAAAAATACAGGTGAGATAGTAGGTTTTCTGCGAGGAAAGTCTCAAGGTTTTTTTGTAATAAAAAGTTCCTTAATAGGTGGGTTAAAAATAAGTGCGGTAGATACGATTGTATCAGTAGCATGTGATGTAAAACAGGCCAGAGTTGATGATATTGTTTTTGCTAAAAAAGGTTCTAATTTAGCAAAAATACAAATGTTACATGATCCAGCGATAGGTTTATTATCTCAGGCAAATAAAGTTCAGCAAAACGTGCTGAGCTTGTTAAGGTGATTTAAGCTTAAGGGGGTAAATATATTATGTACATTGCTAATGATAAAACAATGGTTGCGAGTGTTGTTACTGTTAAAACTATTGATGTGGCTACAAAAACCGTTGCTGATAAAGCATTAGAAACCCCTAACGCATCTTTTAAGCCTGATGCGATACAGCGAGCGGTATCTATATCTAATGAAAGTTTAGATAGACTAATGCTGGATATTAATATCCGCTTAGCTAGTATGAATAATCATATGACTTTTGAAAGAGATTATAGCTCAGGCAGGAATGTATTTTCTCTAACTAGATGCTGAATCAAAAGAAGTTATTAAACAATTTCCATCTGAAGAATTTTTACAAATATCAAATAATATTAAAGAATATTTAGAAGCAAATATTTCTCAAACAAATTCATTTGAAGGAAAGGGGAATTTAGTTAGTTCCATTGCTTAATCAGTGAGAGTTTAATTGTATTTTTATAAAAATACTTAAAGGTTTCTGATAAAAAGTCGATAACTATTTTGAACAAAGACTTTGTTAAATTTTTCTTAATAAACTAATACCTAAATCCTGCAAGTGATTGTGCAGTATATGGCGTAAGATATTGATTTGTAGAGCAATTTTAATTCGAGTGGAATACTTATTGATATTCCCGAAGAATTAAAATTTGCTATACGAATTAATAGCTTACGTCAGATATGTGCAATCACTTGCAGGATTTAGGTAATAAGTCTTTAGAATTTTATATAAACTTTAGGAGAGTAATTATGTCATTGGCAATTAACACCAACATAGCTTCGGAAAATGCGGTGCGTTTATTAGATCGTTCAAGCCGAGATATGGCAACATCAATGGAGCGTTTAACCTCTGGTTTACGCATAAATAATACTGCAGATGATGCGGCTGGCAAAGCGGTAGCAACTGCCATGACTTCACAAATACGTGGTACAGATATGGCTATCGCTAACTCTAACATAGGCATATCATTAATACAAACGGTAGATGGAGCTTCAGAAGAAGTGGTGAATATGTTACATCGTATGCGAGAGTTAGCAGTACAGTCAGCTAACGGAACCTATAGTACCACTCAACGAGCTCAAATGAATGTTGAGGTAGAAGCATTAAGAAATGAAATAACTCGAATTTCTGAGACCACTGAGTTTAATGGTACTACACTAATGGATACTGGTAGCGATGTTATTATTCAAGCTGGTTGGGAAGCTGGTACAAATAATACTATAACAATTCCATTAGCTAGTATGAAAGCTGCTGACTTAGCTGTTACAGGTAACGTGAAGGCTGTATCAGCTGCAACAGATTTAATGGGGAAGGTGGATGCAGCATTAGACACTATGGCAACAGCAAGAGCTGGATTTGGAGCTGTGCAAAACCGTTTGGAGTTTACTATTGCTAATTTACAAAATTCAAATGAAAATACTAGAGATGCTAGAGGTGTAATACAAGATGCTGATTTTGCAAAAGAAAGTGCTAACTTAGCCAGAACACAAGTTTTGCAACAAGCAGGCATGAGTATGCTAGCTCAGGCAAACCAAACAGCACAGAACGTTTTGGCTTTATTACGTTAAATTTAGTGTAATACCTAAATCCTGCAAGTGCTTGCACACATATAGCACAATCACTTGCAGGATTTAGGTAATATTATTTTAGAGTGATAAATAAAAAAACAAGGATTTGTATATATTAGGTTGTAGTATCTCAGACTTGATCTGATAGTTCCCCCGTCTTTTAGGGTGACGGTTAGTTTAAATTTGAGCTACTACAACAGTAAGGGCTACATTTTTTGTTTTGATTAAAGATTCGATACCTTTATTAAAACGGGTAACTCTCACTTTTACAGGTGATATGTCAGATTAAATCGGAACTTATACAGTTTCAGTTCCTTTTTATAACCCCTATGGGCATTTACACAAATTTATTTACAGGCTCAAAACTACCACCTAATTTAGTCTCCTATTTTTTTAGATCTAAGCATTAAAAACTCAGCATATTCAAAATCAATAAGTTCATCAATATCAATAGCGAATTTTTTTTCCATCTCATAGGCATAGGTACCTTCTGCTAAATAAAATGAGTTCTGAGCTAAAACATCTGCTAGTTTTGCACAAAACAGTGCTCCATTTAACCTAACTCTTGCAGGCAGCTCTTGACTACGCATTTTTAAAAACTTTAAATTATCGTTTATATAATTTGTCATATCACCATTTTCAGTAGCAATCATACTCCACTCAAAAGGATGCTCTACCTCAGAAACAGAAACCACAGACTTTGCTGATGTTGCTATTAATTTATTAAACGCTTCATCAATATGAAAACTTTTTCTTAAAGGAGACGTGGGTTGTAAGAACACCATATAATCGTACTCTCTTCCCATTGCAGATAACTTTAAAACCGTATCTCTCAAAGATTCAAAAGTAGACGAGCTATCTCCAGCCATTTCTTCTGGTCTCATAAAAGGCACTTCTGCGCCATAGCCTTGTGCAATATCAGCAATTTTTAAACTATCTGTAGACACAACAACATCCATTGCTAATTTAGCACCTAAGGCGGCTTCAATTGTCCATGCAATTAGGGGCTTACCTGCGAACTCTTTAATGTTTTTGTTGGGTAATCTTTTGCTGCCTGCTCTTGCTGGTATGAAAGCTAAAATTTTTGGATTAGTCATAATCTATAAAAAAGCCTTAATTGGTATAATTGGGGCGGTCTTGATCGCCATCTGCTTTAAATTGTCTAAAAATTAAATTTGTTTGATCGGACACACAATAAACAGGGGTATTTTTTCTAACTAGTGGTTCAAAAAAATTAGGTACAATAACCTCGTCGCTATCCAAGTTCAACTGTATTAAGTTGATTTGATAAAAAATTTCTTTGGGTATCCCATAAGAAATAAAATCTAAATATTCATCGCCTTCAATAATCACTTCCTGTTTTAATCTAGCCATCATTTGAGGTAAATAGGTTTCTTTTCCTAAAAAATCTACTATTCGGTATACAGAACAATCATCAATTTTTACCCTCCTACATACAATAATAGCCAATACACTATCATTTTCGCTTAATGCCCAAACATCATAGCGATAATAAGGGTAGTCAAAAAAACGCTTTTTTAGATAAAAAAAATCTTTCATAGGAACATAATCTGTCATCTGCAAAAAGTCAAATGAACGAATTTCTTCTAACGAGGTTACTTTTTTCATGTCATATCTCAAGATCAAGTTATCTCCTGCTAAACTCTCTTGAAACTTTGGAAAATTAAGAGTATTAACTGATATTTTTGTTGCCTTTACTTCTGGGTTTACCCAATACCAATGCTCCATTCTATTCCAGTTCATTTTAATCAACTGATAAATAGGCTTGGTTTGCAATCCTGCTCCTGGTGCGGCAAAAAAACGGTGAGGTATTTTTTTAAGAACATAGTTGCGTAACAGAATTCCAAGCATAGGGTATAATTTTTGGGCAGAATCAGTTATTTTCCATAAAGATCCTGCTATATCTGGTAATTTACAGGAGTTGTATTTAATTACGCCAAACAAACCTAAAATAATGCCCTTCTTATTTTTAACCAAACCTATATTCAGTTGATTTCCTTCTTGAAATTCATGTAGTAACAATTTTCTACTGCTTGATAAAATATGATTTTTACGCCAATGCTCATCCATAAATTCCATAATTCCTGATACATCAGATAAATCTGCAAGACTAAATTCAACTGCAGAGATCATTCCTGAACGACCATATTACTTAAAGTTTTTGATAAGCTTGCAATATTAGGCTTTGCCTCTGTAAATAAACGCCCTAGGTTTGGCGTCAAATCAAATTCTAGTTCTATTTCCAAAACCAACCTAAACATTGCTAAAGAGTCTAACCACCCTTGCTCAAAAACATTATCATCAAGATTGATTTTTTCAACGGCAAGCCCTTTATAATCAGCAATCCACTGCTGAATGAATACTTCGATCTGTTGTATCATAAGTTTAGCTCTTCTAAGGTGCTTACCCATTTCTTTTCATTATCAGAGTGCCGTGCAAAGTGAAATAGATTTAAACCTTTTTCGGCATGATCTAATCCAAACACATAAGGATTTGTATGTTTACCTGTTTGCTTCCATTCAATTAAAGCTTCTGCAAAGTCTTGATATAAATTAGCAAAGGCTTCAATAAATCCTGATGGATGACCTACTTTCATTCGATTATAGCGCCCCAATGAGGAGACCCCTACCTTACTACCACGATCAATTCTAAAATGAATACCATCAATATTTGAAAAGGACAATTCCTCTGGTAAAGATTGCAGCCATTCCGCTGATCCTTTAGTGCCATAAATTCTAACTCTCAAACCATTTCGGCTGCCAATTGCAGTTTTTGTTATCCAGAAACTTGCCGTTTTAGAGGTTTTAAACCTCAATAACATTTGTACATTATCAATTACATTGTCATAAGAGGAATAGTGTTCAAATTCAGCCAATACTTGATTTGGCTCTTCCTGCAATAAAAAACTCATTAAATGGTGGAGATGTACCCCTAAATCTAAACAAATAGTCGGAATAATTCCATCTTGTAAACGCCAATTCTGTGGAGCTGCTGATTTTCCTGCGATATCTGGCGGCCTAACAAACCCCTCTTGTGGCATTTCTAAATGAACTTGTTGAATCTCTCCTAATTCTCCATTTTGAATCTTTTCTTGTAGCTCTCTAATCATCGGATAACCGCTATAATTATAAGTGACAGCTAAAAAGTGTATTTCAGGCTTAAAAGCTTTTTTAACCTTATATAACTGTTCTAAAGAAGAGACTAAAGATTTTTCACAAATAACAGGAATATTTTCTGAAAATAAAGTACATAATATTTCATCATGTTCAGGGGTGGGTGTTAAAACAACAACTGCATCAACTAACGATTTTTCTATTTGAATAAACTCGCGCCAATCTATGTAGGTGCGAGAAGCTGCTATATTCCAAGCTTGTGCAGTTTCTATATTGGTTTTATCATTTCGACTGAATGCACCAGAAACTAACTCCCAATGACCGTCTAATCGACAAGCACTATAATGAGTTTGTCCAATTGCTGAAGACAAGCCACCACCAATAAATCCAAGCTTTAATGCCCTAGAAAAATTCAGCATATCAAATCATCACCATTATTATCATAATCTTTTGTAGATTTTTTTTGCCTGGGAATACAGTACAAAACGGTACTAAGCCCCATATGACCATGTACACGAATTGACATGTCATAATTTGGATTTATTTCATTAACTAATAAGGGAAGCTCCCAGAGATCTTCCGACTTATGGTAAAGACAAATTGCCAAGACAGGAGAGTGGTCTTTAATGATCTTTTGCGCTCCCAAAATAGCTTCTTTCTCCGCTCCTTCTATGTCCATTTTAATGAAATTAGGTTGGGCGGAGTAGAGTATAGAATCTAGTGAGTTGACAGCAATTCTCATTGCATTATCACTTTTATCTATAAGAGAGCTGGAACTAGTTCCCTCATTACTAAAATACATAATTTTATTTTGTGACCACACTCCTAAGTGTAAATAAAATAATTAGTTTCTGGAAATATTTTCTTTTGAGTTTTTACTTCTTGAGACAGTTTTGCAATATTTTTAACGTCGGGTTCAAAAGAAACAATATACTCAACCTTTGTACCTTTTAAACAGCAGGCTTCTAAAGCAGATCTGATCGTATCACCAGTATAAGCACCAGCGTCGATAAACTTTAATTTATTGATTGACTGCAACACATCAATATCATTAGGAAAATATTCTTTTTGTTTATCTGGAACAAGATAATTTTCAGCGGTAAATGTTTGTCTAAACAATATTATCTTCTTCAGCAACTCTCGACTCTTTTGGTCGCATAAAAGTAATTCTAGCTTTTTTATTGCGACTGTATCTACCATCTTTACAATCTGTTTAGACATCCATAAAATTTCATATTGAGGAAATCTTGACAAGATGTAAGGTACTTTATGAATCGAATCAACGAATTCATAAATGGTTAAAAAACCCACATCTAACAAATCTTGCTTAATTGACCTATAAGAATCCTCTTTTTCATTCAAAGCAACAGAAATATAAACTTCTACTTGAGATTTATCTTTAAGCTCATTGATGTTAACAACAGGCACTCCTAAAACTTGAGATTTTTTGCTAAACTTATCTATAAAATAATTAACTTTAATTCCCGCTTCAAATAAAGATTCTTTAAAGATTTGACCATAAATACCTGCTCCATAAACTGCAACAACCATTAATTCCTCACTTTTTACTTAATTTCTGCAAACACTTGCAGGATTTAGGTCTTATTTAAAAAAACTCTAAAAGATTGAGCCGCATTATAATTTTGAAATTGCTTCCTAATATCTGGTTTCATTATTTTTCCAACACCATTTCTTGGTAAACTCTCTAGCATTTCATATGCCATTGGCTGTTGATAGTCTGCTAACTGAGTTAAACAAGCCCTTTTTACTTGTTTTAAAATCATAACAGATTCAAGTGATACCACGGCTAAAATGGCTTCTCCAAAATATTCATCTTTAACTCCGATTACAGCGACTTCTTTAACCCCTTTTACTTTAGCGATTACTTCTTCAATGTCTTGAGGAAAAACATTTACTCCTCCTATAATAATTACATCTTTTTTTCGACCACTTAAATACAAATAACCTGCTTCGTCTAAGTACCCAAGGTCTCCTGTGTAAAAGTATTGATTCTTTACAGCAGAACTTGTTTCCTCTGGAAGTTTATAGTAACAAGAAAAAGCCGTTTTTGTTTTACAGATAATCTCGCCAATTTCTCTAACCCTTGCTTGCTTGCCTTCTTTATTGACAATTTTTAAATAAACATAAGACAAAGCCTTGCCAACAGATTTAAGATGATGCCCTAAATCATCAGGGAACAAGTTAGTAACTATACCTACTTCAGATGTTCCATAACATTCGTGAAACTGGCATTTAAACAGGTTAATACAATCCACTTTTATTTCAGGATGAAGCAAAGCAGAAGAGGATACTAAACACCTTAAAGAAGATAGATCAAACTCTTGATGTTTTTTTAAATAAGTAACTAATTGTTCAAGATGACTAGATACTGCTAAGGTAAAAGTTACTCAATATCTTTCAACCGATTTTAGCCAATGGATAACATTAAAGCGCTTCAATATTATCGCTGTTCCAGATGTCATCAAAGGTAATAACACTAATCTTTGAGCTAATGAATGATACATAGGAGAGGCAGTAATCACTACTTCTTCTGTAAGATTATATAAATATTTAGTACCGTCAAAACTGCGTAACAGTTCAGTTCGTTGAGTGAGGACAATTGGCTTAGGTCTGCCTGTAGAGCCACTGGTCATAGTTAAAATAAAGTCTGAATTTAAACTATTCTTTTTTAAACCTAGTTCCTTAAAATGAATTTGCTGACTGACTAACTGTTTTAATTCCGTTAAATTAATATTTATACAGCTTACATTACCAATATCTAAGTCTGAGCTTAAATAATTGTTCAATACTAATTCAGTACTAAATAAAAAAGTAGCATCGGTGCTTAATAAGGCAGTTTGAAGCGATTCAAGCTTTAAAGAATTTGCAACAGGCACTAAAACAAATTCTATTTCGGCTGCAGCTAAAAACAATAATGCAAATTCAATCGAATTATTCAGAGATACCAAACAACGATCACCTTTTTTAAGCCCTTTCTCTACAAGAAAAGACACTAGACAAGTAACCAGTTGATAAACTCGTTTAAAGGTTAAGTTTTGTTCTTCAAAAACTAAAGCTATTTGGTTTGGAGCCTGATTAACTGAATCTAAAAAATGATGGATAATACTCTTATTATCTAAAACTTGATTATTCATAGAGGTCTTTGCATAATTAATTATTCCTAAATTGTTGGAAGAAACTTTCTAAGTTTTTGGCATCAACCCTAGGTATCACAAACTCTGACTCTTTATAAACATGGCTTTCAGAACATAAAATACCTTTAAATCCTAACCTTTTAAGGGGAAACACTAAGCTATCAATAGTAGCTCCATATTTAGGTTGCATTGGTAGGGTAAATAATTTGGATGGTGTCAATCCTGCCTTGACCATTTCTTGCTTAGATAACATAATTTCATCCTGTAAATATCCTTCTAGGTCATGCCCAAGTGCAATATGCCTTTTAGTATGCACCCCTACTTCTGCATACTTAAACTGGCTATAAAAATTAGTCGATTCAAAGCGATTCTTCAATAAATTTTCTTCTTGGGAGGTTAAAGGATAAATAATATTACATGAAAAATCATGTTCAAAAATTAAATTGCAGCCTCCTTTAATTAATTTACGCAATTCTGTGGTTTCATAAAAATACATTTTTTCAATAAATTGCAAATGCTTTTCAGATAAGTGTCCTTTGATAATACTCGAGAGCTTAATTAACTCGACATTTGATCGACAAGATAAAATAACTTGAATAACATGAGTTAAAGGATAAATAGGCGTATCCTGCCATGGCCCTGTAATAACCGCTGTATGGGTATAGTAACCCCTTTTTTCACACCAAGGTAATACATTTTTTGTCCAATCAACCGTACCATCATCTCCTGTAATAAAAAGCCATTTTTCATTAGAGTTTATAGGTTTATGCAAAAAGTTAGTCGGTTTAATTTCATACCCTAATGAAAGAGCTAGTGCTAATTGAGACTGAAATCTATCCATAGTATCCATAGTAATAGGAAAACTTCCAGCAACTTCAGGAATTTCCTTACTCGCAATGGAATGGTACATAACAATCAGTTTTTTAGGGTAATCTGCTTGCAAAATCTAACCTTAATAATGGCTTTATACAAAAACTAACAACTTCTACCTAAATCCTACAACCTAAATCCTGCAAGTGGTTGTGCATATATGGCGTAAGACATTGATTTGTAGAGTTATTTTCATTCGAGTGGAATACTTATTGATATTGCCGAAGAATTAAAATTTGCTATACGAATTAATAGCTTACGTCAGATGTGTGCAAGCACTTGCAGGATTTAGGTTTTATTTTTTTACACGGCGTTGAAAGTGAATTTCATAATCTGCTTGAGCTTGGATATAGTCTGGCATTTGCCCTATATCCATCCAGTATTCAGTGATTGGAAAGCCGCCTACTTTTTGTTGGTTTTTTAAGACATCTTCTATTAAAGTTGGCATATCATAATAAGATTCATGTGGCAGGTAGTCAAAAGCTTGCGGTGAAAGAGCATAAATACCGCCATTAATAAAGTAGCGGTAAACAGGTTTTTCAACAATCTGTCTTACTTGATGCCCTGCCATTTCTAAGACTCCGTAAGGTACTTGCTGTGAATATTCTCTAACACATGCAGTAACGGTATTTTTGTTTTCAATATGAAATTTTAACAACGAGCTTAAATCTACTTTGGTTAACAGGTCGCCATTCATTACAATAAAAGGTATTTGTGGTTTATTTTTTAGCAAAGATAAAGCTCCTGCTGTACCCATTTTTTCTCTTTCTTCAATATAATTAATGCTAATTCCTAACGCTGAACCATCACCAAAATAGTCTTTAATTTGTTGCCCTAAGTAATTAATACAAAAATAGAATTCTTCAAAACCTTGTTCTGCAATGTGCTTAACAATGGTTTCTAGTATCGGCTGTTCTCCAACTGGCAACATGGGTTTTGGGGTGTTTTCTGTTAATGGTCTTAAACGCGTTCCTAGCCCGCCTAGCATTAAAATAACTGGGTTTTTTAAGGGTTTTTGTGATTTTTTTTGATAAAACAAGCCAACTATTTTTAAATTTTTATCTAAAATTGGCAGGTGGCGTATTTGATGTTGCTGAATATACTTTAGCCATAGCACTTCTCTATCAAGAATATTTCCTGTTAAGGGTTTAGAGTTCATTGCCTTTGAAATTGAGCTTTCTAAAGTTGATCCTGCTAATAATCCTCTACGAATATCTCCATCGGTAACTGTGCCTAACAGAAGCTCTTCATCACTTACTACCAGTGCAATTTGTAGGGCAGAGCGATCAATAACTTGCAGTGCATTTTTAATTGTACTTTCTGCAGAAATAGCAATGTTTTTCCAATCATGTAGATTCATGCGAGTTTCCTTTTCAAAGTGCTGAGATTATCTCATTTCTTTGTGTCAGTTTAGTATAGCTAGTCCAGTTATTACACGCAACGATTTTGTAAACTAGTCAGTGGAATGTGTCGTCATATGAGCATCAAGACCGTTTCCAAACATCTTGACTTACGCTGGGAGAGCGTCAAAAACATTGACAGATTCTGGCTAAAAACACACCTACCAAATCTTGAGCCAGAGCAACTCAAGGACTTAACTTATATCGGAGTAGATGAAGTAGCTAGAGCCAAAGGCCATGATTAGATGACAGTGGTTTATGACATGGTCAGCGGACATTTAATTGGCGTAGAAACAGGACGCAAAGCACAGCTATTGATTGATTTTTTAAAGCGTATTCCAATAGAGGTAAGACAAGGAATACAGGCAGTAGCAATGGATATGGGGCGTTCTT
>CAZRMK010000015.1:0-26796 GCA_964601165.1 uncultured Piscirickettsiaceae bacterium
TATTCCGTTTGAAATTTACAATTAGGGTTAAGAACAGAAAAATAAACGATATAAATTTGATGATTTAGTTGTTTTTAGGAGTTTTTAGGGGTTTTTGAATAGAATATGAGAAATTTAAGGTATTATTTTTTCAAAAACTATAATAGTTAAAATTGAAGGCTGAATTTATAGATTATGCAAAGGTCTCAATAAGTGTAAGTTTTTTTTAAAAAAAGCAAATGTTAATGGAGTTTTAGGTCTTTAGGACGAATGAGTTGGCTCAGCTTTCCTTGTCCTGCAGATAATGATTGCCAGTTTTCGGGCATAATAAAGTGAGCTAGAGCGGCGGTTGGAAAGAGCTTGGTATCAGACGGTAAATTTGACTCTATTTGGGCTTGACTTAAAAAAGCAAGTAGTTGCTCTAGCCCAGGATTGTGACCGATGATTAAAACACGCTCCGCGGCAGGGGTTTCTGCGAGCACCTTAAGAAGAGTGTTTAGATTAGCTAGATATAACTCTTTAACTTGAATGCTGCTAATGCTGCCATCGGGGTTAATGCGATTGAGAGTTTGTAAGGTTCTTTTTGCAGGAGAAGTTAAAATTAAATCAGGCAACAGGTCTTGCTCTTTAAGCCAGCCGCGCATTTTTAGCACGGCTTTTTTACCTCTGTCATCTAAAGGACGGTCTATATCTAACAGGTTGTTTTTCCAGTCAGACTTGCCATGCCGTAACAATATTAATTCACGCAGTATCGGTTTTGTCATGAATTAAATACCATAGGTCTCTTGATAGTTTTTTATCGCATTTAGGTAAGTCACTTGGTTACTAGTTTCAAGGTAATGAATTATATCATTGAGATTGATAATGCTAATCACAGGAATGCCATAATCGGCTTCTACTTCTTGAATCGCAGAAAGCTCCCCTTGACCTTTTTCCATACGGTCTAGAGCAACGATTACCCCAGCTGGTTTTGCCCCTTGTGCATTAATTAAGCCGATAGATTCCCTAATGGCAGTACCTGCGGTAATCACGTCGTCAATAATCATGATATTGCCTTCTAAAGGGTGCCCAACAATATTGCCCCTTTCACCATGACTTTTAGCTTCTTTACGATTAAAGGCATAAGGTTTATCAAGATTAAAATCTTGATAAAGTGATACACAGGTGGTTGCGGCGAGTGGAATGCCTTTATAGGCGGGACCAAATAATAGATTAAATGGAACTTGACTATTTACAAGCGTGCTGGCGTATCCTTTAGCAAGCTGTGTGAGTTGACCACCAGTATTAAATAAACCCGCATTAAAAAAATAGGGGCTTATTCGACCTGATTTTAGAGTGAATTCTCCAAGCTTAAGAACCCCCGCTTGCATAATAAAGTCAATAAATTGTGATTTGTTCATAATATGTTAGAAGTGTTTTTTATCTTAGTGATGGATTTTTAATTATGGGCTTTCTTATTTCAGATAGCAAGTTTTAAGGATTTAGAAGTTTGGGGAGAAGTTGGCACATAACCTGCGACAGCAATATAATAGAAAACAAAAATAGTCAAAAAAATGACAAAAAGGAAGCGTTCTTATGGCAATTGATTTAAGGCAAGTTGAGCCTTTGGGTTCTAAAAGTGTTCTGCTGGAACAAGCTCTTAAGCGACATCAAATGAATAGAAATAATGAAATGGACTCTGCGACATTAATTGGGACAGATTTTGAGTGGTTAAATGATGACAAAGAGGCTATTCAAAATCTTGTTAAGCAAATGGATGCTTCAATCGGCAAGTTGGCGGGGCAAATACGCTCTATTGAAGAGACTGCGGAGCGTTCTAAGCGTAAGATCGATAAAGAACAGCTGCTTATGTTGAAGCAAATAACAACGTTAAATAGTTTGCTAAAGCGTCAGGTAGGTATATTTACAGTCGTTGAGAGTCAAATGTCTGACATTGAAATAAAGCAAAATAATTTGCTACCTCAAATAGGCATAGGTTTGATTGCAGGGCTAATGTCGGCGGTCACTATTTTAGCCACAGCTCCTTGGATGACCTTATTAATGGAAAACTTACGCGCAGCGGGAAGTTAGTTTTCGATTGTCATAATACCGTTAATAGTTACTGTTAGCTTGCTTTGACCTGGCAACACAACAGGAACATGGGTCGACATGGCTTTGGTAGACATTATTGGAATAAGTAGTTGGAAATTGTGGGCGATTAATCCGTGTTTCGATAATACTATACTGACTGGTTTGAAATTCTTTAGCAATAAGGCTAGCTTTTTGTTGATAAGCTTGAATAGCTTCTTGTGTGAGTTGGTTAATAAATTTTTGACGCCGTGCTTCAGAAACTCCAAAAGTCATCCCTTGGTAACTCAGAAAGGGTTGTAATCTTTGCTAAAACTTTTACCAAACCTAGTAAATTTTCCATATTTGGTCTAAGACCTAAATCCTGCAAGTGCTTGCATACATATAACGCAAGCTCTTGATTCGTATAGAAAATTTTAATTCTTCGGGAATATCAATAAGTATTCCATTCGAATTAAAATTGCTCTACAAATCAACATCTTACGCTATGTATGCACAATCACTTGCAGGATTTAGGCAAGAGATTGTTGACCTCGCCAAGCGATGATGTCTTGCTGTTGATTATAAATTGGGTTAATTTGATAATGACCTGTTTCTAGTTGGATATTGGGATGTAATTTGAGGACCTGGTGAGCCCGTTGCATTTGCAGGTTGATTTGGTTTGCGACTGCTTGGGGATTAGTATCTTGAGCAAAGGCATTAAAGGCAATAGAAACTAGGTCGTTGTTAAAAAAATCTGATACGCTTAGGCTAAAGTAAATTTTATTTTGATGAGATGAGTCGGCAGAAGGTTGTGCCGCTTGTGCTGGTGTAATAATAAAAAATCCTATTAAGCATAAAACAATTTGGGGTCTTTATGCGTTTCATAAATTGTGCTTTTTTTATGCAAAAGGTATCAATTAATTGACTTTTCATGTGAATGGCCTGTGAGTGATATAATCGCTATCATTGTAAAAGATAACTAGGTCTGGGGGTAGCGATGTCAGAAAAGATTCAGAGCATATTGTCACATATGCAAGCCATGACTCCTAAAGAAAAGCAAACGACTGTTGCGATTGCGGGTATATTTTCAACCCGTATGTTGGGCTTGTTTATGATTTTTCCGGTATTTGCCTTATTTGCCAAAGAGGACTTTGAGGGGATTACAGGGCTTCAAATTGGTTTAGCCATGGGGATTTATGGTTTAACTCAGGCTTTGTTACAAATTCCTTATGGTATGTTGTCGGACAGGTATGGGCGAAAACCTTTAATTATCGCTGGGATGCTGGTATTTATGATTGGCTCTATTGTTTGTGCAGTGGCGCAATCAATAGAAATGATGATTATAGGTCGAGCAATTCAAGGAATGGGAGCGGTAGCTGCTGTGTTAATGGCAACGGTCGCTGACAATGTCTCAGAACAATTTCGTTTAAGGGCAATGTCGATTGTTGGGATTACCATTGGTTTATCTTTTACGCTATCTTTAGTGGCAGGACCCCTGTTAGCAGTATGGTTTGGAATGGGCGGGATTTTTTGGGCGATAGCAATTCTTTCCTTTCTAGGCATGTTATTGGTCATTTTTGTACTTCCTAAGGTAGAAAATCAAGTATTTCAGCGAGAAGCTGAAGTAGATCCTGCTCAATTTAAAGATATTTTAAAAAACACCCAATTACTAAGATTAGATTTTGGAGTTTTTATTCTACACGCTATGCTCACGGCGATGTTTGTAGTTGTTCCTCTTATGATTTTAAATACGGCAGAAATGGAAGTTTTGACCCACTGGATGCTTTATTTGCCGGTGATGTTACTGTCTTTCGTGCTGATGGTACCTTTTATTATTCAAGCAGAAAAAAAAGGTAGAATGAAAGCCATATTTGTTGGCGGGATAGGAACGATCGCCCTAATGCAGTTTGCTTTTATGGAACTTGCTGCTGGCTATTGGAGCCTCTTTTTTATCTTGTTAATTTTCTTTACCGCCTTTAATTTATTAGAGGCCTCTTTGCCATCATTGGTTGTTAAGATTTCTCCAGCAGATAAAAAAGGTACAGCTACCGGGATTTATTCATCGAGCCAGTTTTTTGGAGCCGCAGTAGGTGGTGTAATGGGAGGGTATTTTTATCAACATTTTGGACATGATGGGGTTTTTCTTTTCACAGGCATTATCGGTTTGATATGGTTTGTGGTCGCTATGACAATGAAATCCCCTAAGCCAGTAAGCATTGCCTCTGTTCCTTATTCAGAAAAAACAACATCAGAAAGCTTAGCCTCCATTGAAGAGAGGTTTTTATCCTATAAAGGTGTTTACGAAGTAGTAATTTTGCCAGAAGAAAAGCGAATATATTTTAAAATTGATCGCTCGTTGATTGATGAGCAGGATTTAATTGACCGTTTAGAGCGTGGACTTTGACCGAGGGTTAGTGGGTAAGTGTTCTGACTGGGAAATAGATTATGATTTCTGGAAGGGCTATTTTAGGCTTTAACCAAAATCTTGACATGGCGTTTCTATTTTTGAATTAGGGTTTTTATGTTACTCTAGCACTAAAATCAGCAGATAATAAACGTAATGCTGAATCCGCACTGAAGTCACAGATTCAGGTTGAATTAATTTAAACCTAAATCCTGCAAGTGATTGCACACATATAGCACAAGCTATTGATTCGTATAGCGAGTTTTAATTCTTCGGGAATATCAATAAGTATTCCACTTGAATTAAAATCACTATACAAACCAATATCTTGCACTCTATATGCACAATCACTTACAGGGTTTAGGTAAAAAAATAGGGGCAGGTAATGGCGCGTGGTGTAAATAAAGTAATTTTGGTTGGAACACTTGGAAAGGATCCTGAAATAAAATATGCCGCAAATGGCAACGCAATTGCTAATTTAAGTGTTGCTACCAGCGAACAGTGGAATGATCGTTCTACCGGAGCAAGACAAGAAAAGACTGAATGGCATAGGGTGGTTATTTTTGGCAAGTTAGCAGAAGTGGCTGGACAATATCTTAAAAAAGGCTCTTTAGTTTACTTGGAAGGTAAGTTGCAAACGCGTAAGTGGACAGATCAAAATACAGGGCAAGACCGCTATAGCACAGAAGTGCTTTTAAGTGGGTTTGATAGCAAAATGGAAATGCTTGGGGGCGGAGGAGGTCGTGACGTCGCTTTTGATGGTGCTCAAAGTCAACAGCAGGGACAAGCATTTGGACAGACTGCTCCAGCACAAAACCCTACGGCACAACCCAATCAAACATCAGGGCATTCTCAAAACAGCTTTGGTCAACAGCAAGCCCCCCAAAATCAGCCTATGCAGAATAATCCATCTCCGGTACAAAAAGCTCCTGCTTATGCTCCTAATGATTTTGATGATGATGATGTTCCGTTTTAGGTTGTAGAGGGTCCATGTTGTACAATCTAAATCCTGCAAGTGCTTACAGGATTAGGAGTTTAGATTAAAAACTATATGTTTTTAAGTGTTAGCCGATACCTTTTGTATACACCCTAATCCAAAAATAGAAACATGAATATTGCACAACCTATTGACTCCACAGAAAAACAAAAAATAACCGCCGAACCTAAGGGTGCGACTAATATTTTTTACTTTCCCGGTGAAACCAATATGTTGCACACTATTCCGCGTTTCTATATTTGGATTAGGGATCAGATAATTTGAGCAAAGGGTTAAGTTTCATGGAAAATACAGATATGTCTCCAGCACTAAAATATTTTTTTAAATCACTAGAAAAGAAAACTTCAGAGCTTGACAAAATAAAACGGTTAGAGGATGGTCGGCTTAAGGAGATTCCTTTTGATGAGCTAGAAAAGTTTTTTCGAACCCTTAAAACGCAGAATATTTTTATTCATACGGTTGGTATTAATGGTAAGAGCATGTCTATGCTGTTAGAAAAAGCGATTTTTAACCTAAATAAAGTGATTAGAGTTTATTATAGCACCAGTTTTGATGAGTTTATTCAGGGGTTCGTTCGTGTTGAAATTGATCAAGCTCAAGGTTTGATTCTGGTGGAAAGAATGCATGGTTATCGCCCAAAACCAGAGTTAATGTATGCCAGTCATGATGAAAATCGTGTGATTCGTTTTATGGTGCGTTGGTTATTGCGTCGTATTGATTGGGATAAAACTAAATTAAATAATTTGGAATTGTATAAACATTATGTTGACTTACAAAACCAAGAATTAGAAGTTAAATTAGCTGAAGAGCAAGCCTTACTAGAGGAGGCAGAGATTCAAGAGGCTTTAGATAAAAGTTTTGGGAGAAATTCTAAGACCAGATAGCCGTAAGTTTACTAAGTTTTGAGTTAGTAACTTCTATTTACAGAAAGGTCTGCCAGAGCAAGTAGAGCTGTTTTATAGTCGGATTCAGTGAGATCTTTTAGGGCTTGTTTAGCGAGAAGAGCTTGTTGTTGTGCTATTTTTTGAGTGTGTTCAATTGCACCTGAGTGTTTAATGATTTCTGTTACTTCTGCTAAAAGCTTAATGCCTTCTGTTGTTATCGCGCGGCGAATAATGGCTTTTTCTGCTTCAGAACCATTTTCCAATACAAAAATAAGAGGTAAAGTAGGTTTACCCTCAGCTAAATCGTCACCAATATTTTTTCCTAACTCTGCTTCGTTTGCCGTATAGTCTAAAACATCATCAATTAGCTGAAAGGCTGCTCCAAGGTGACGACCGTAGTGAATAAAGGTATCTTCTAATTCGGGTTTGTTAGCGAGAATAGGTCCCATTTGAGCGGCAGCTTCAAAAAGTTTAGCGGTTTTTCGATGAATAACTTCCATGTAACGTTCTGTTGTGGTGCTGGCATCATGACAGTTTAAAAGTTGTAAAACTTCGCCTTCGGCAATAATGTTGGTGGCCTCTGCCATGACTTGCATAATTTTTAATATGCCTGGTTCTACCATCATTTCAAAAGATCTTGAGTAGAGAAAGTCTCCCACTAAAACTGAAGCGGCATTTCCCCAAACCTCATTGGCTGTTTTGTTACCACGACGAGTCTCAGATTCATCGACAACATCGTCATGCAACAGCGTAGATGTGTGGATAAATTCAATAACAGCAGCCATCGTAAGATGGTCTTGACCTGAGTAGTTGCATGCTTTTGCTGACAATAAAACTAATAAAGGTCGTAAGCGTTTACCGCCATTATTGATAATATAATGACCAATTTGATTGATTAAGACAACATCAGAAGTTAATTTTTGTAAAATTAATTCATCTGTTGCTTTGATGTCTTGTTGCATCAAGGTTTTAATGTCTGATAATGTCATAGGCTTAATTTTGTTACAAAGGCTTCTTAAGGGAATTGGAGTATAATATGAAAGTTTTATTTTTAATAGGTTTTTATTTATGCTTTGCCAAGTTTTTCCTGAACGATATTCATCGCAACTTTCTGAAAAGGTCAGTCGCTTTCAGGAGTTGGTTCCGAATTACCGGTCTTTTAGTGTCTTTGAATCAGATGTTTCCTATTATCGAGCCAGAGTAGAATTTCGAGTTTGGCATGATGGAAATGAAACAAATTATATTATGTTTGACCCTGAAACTAAAGCAAAGGTTAAAATTGAGCACTGTCCTATGGCGATTGCATCGATTGCTTCTTTAATGCCGAAGCTAATGATAGAGATAGTGCAGACTCCTGAAGTGCGTCACAAGCTGTTTCAAGTTGATTTTTTGGCAACTTTGAGTGGAGAAATGTTGGTAACTCTTATTTATCGGTGTTCACTTAAAGGAGGTAAGGCTTGGTTAACTGCCGCCAAAAACCTTAAACGAGTTTTACCTATCAGCCATATTATTGGTCGAGCCCGTAAAGAAAAAGTAGTGCTAGATCAAGACTATGTGGTTGAAAGGTTTACAGTTGATGGTAAGGTTTTTATTTATCAACAGGTAGAAAATAGCTTTACTCAACCTAATGCTAAAGTAGCACAAAAAATGTTGCACTGGGTGCAAAAAGTTGCAGAAACTCCTGAAGAAATCAAGGGAGATTTATTAGAATTATATTGTGGTAATGGTTATTTTTCGATTGGATTATCAGAATATTATCATCAGATTTTAGCCACCGAAATTTCTAAAACATCAGTACAGTCTTCTCAATTTAATATTGAGGTTAACCAAGTTAAAAATTTAACCGTGGTTAGGATGGCTGCCACCGAAATTTCTGCAGCTTTGGAGGGTCAAAAATTTAACCGCTTAAAAGAAGTTGATTTGACGGCTTATAATTTCCAAACAATTTTAGTTGACCCTCCTCGTTCAGGATTAGATGATCTAACTAGGCAGATGGTTAAAAGATTTACAAGAATTATTTATATTTCTTGCAACCCAGAAACCTTAGCTCGTGACTTGGTTGAAATTGAAAAAACTCATGAAATAATTGAGTCGGCTTTATTTGACCAATTCCCCTATACTCATCACATTGAAGCGGGTGTATTCTTGAAAAAAATAGAACCATGATTTTAGTTTGGATTGGAGCCTTAATTGTTGGAATAACCTTAGGAGTTTTAGGCTCTGGCGGTGCTATTTTAACCGTACCGATTTTAACTTATTTGGTTGGACAAGAAACAAAACTGGCGATTGCAGGTTCGTTAATCATCGTTGGGATTATCAGCATTTTCGCAGCAATTCCTTATGCAAGACAAAAGCTTGTTAAATGGCGAATCGTCATCTTGTTTGGTATCCCGGGTATGGCTGGAGCAGTTTTCGGTGCTTGGTTAGCTCTTTTTGTTAGTGATGCACTACAAATGCTAATCTTTTCGATACTTTTGTTATTAGCCGCTTATTTGATGTACAAACCTATCAAGCTAAAAGGTTCAGAAAAAGAGCGTGCAGAGCGAAGTGCATTAAAAACTGCTTTAGAAGGATTGTTGGTGGGTGTTGTTACAGGGCTAGTAGGAGTGGGAGGAGGGTTTTTAATTATCCCAGCTTTAGTCCTCTTAGGTGGTCTTTCGATGCATTTAGCGGTTGGAACCAGCCTAGTAATTATTACGATGAATTCTTTTGCCGGTTTTTATGGTTATCTTAGTGTATTAGACAGGTTAAGTCTCACTCTTGATTGGTCAATTATTATTGTTTTCTCTATTATTGGAGTGATTGGAGGTTGGATCGGTCACAAAATCAGTGGTAAACTGAACCAAGAATATTTAAAGAAAGGTTTCTCGATATTTTTAGTTTTAATTGGGGTATTTATTTTGTATGAAAACTTACCAAGTTTATTTTTGGATATAAGTTCTTGAATTCATGATTTCACTACGGCAAAGGTCTCTATATGAATATTATTTCTTTAAATACAGGGCAAATTAAGCATTATGACTGGCGTGGAGGAACTGATTCTGCGCTTTTGAAACATCCGACAGATAAAATTTGGAAAGGGAAGGCTTGATAGGTGATGAGCAGGCAAATACTAAAAATCATGGCGGACCAGATAAAGCCCTTTTAGTCATCCCAGAAACAAACTATGCACGGTTTGAAATTCGGCAATCATTTGGTTATTTGGGAGAAAATATCACTTTATCGGGCATCGATGAATCACAAGTGGCTTTGGGAGATAAATTTCAAATAGGCGAGGTACTTTTAGAAGTGACACAACCACGTAGCCCCTGCTGGAAACTAAATGCTCTTTCGGGAGATAACTCTTTATTAAGGCGTTATGCAGAGAGTGGTCATGTGGGTTTTTATTGTCGTGTTTTACAAAAAGGCAGTTTAACAGCAGGGGATAAGGTCGTTCATGTTTCTAGCGATGTGAAAGCTTCGATTATGATTAAGCCTTTATTTTTAGCAAAATATTTACACCAAAATGAAGAGCATATAAGTTTATTGCAGCTTGCCTTGAAGCACCAATCTCTTTCGGCTTCTTGGCAAGTAAGCATTCAGAAAATGTTTTCTTCTTGAATCTAAATCTTGCAAGCATTTGCAGAATTTAGGTTGAACGTTTTGTAGCTCATTTTTATTAAAGATTTCAAATAAAAGCATGGTTGAAAATGGTTAAATTTCTGCGTTTTACACTGTAATAGAGTAAAATATATCTCGTTTTTATTTTCCCCACCTTGTGCTAGGGTTTCTTTGTAGAGGGTGTGTGTTTAAACAAAATATTCACAGAAAATTGTATTCTAGTTAAGAGAGAGCTTTGCATAATTAAAGTACAATTTATGAAACGCATAAAACAGCACCCTTTTTACCCAAAAACTCGTCAAATAGCTAGCTATTCTCCTTCTTTTTGGGTAAAAATGCACTATTTTCTGCATTCCCTAAACCGCACTTTAATTATGCAAAGATCTCTAAGAAAAAATGAGCAAAAAAGAACGTACTAAAGATTGGATTACTCCCCCTAAAATCATCTTAAAACCCGTTGGTCGTGCTATTGCACAATATAAAATGCTAAAAGACGGAGATAAGGTCTTGTTGGGTTTGTCAGGAGGCAAGGATTCTCTGGCGTTATTATTGGTGCTGAAGCACTTGCAACGTCATGCCCCCATTAACTTTGAATTAGCGGCTTGCACGATAAATCCAGAAATTCCTGGTTTTGATCCCTCTCCTCTTAAATCTTGGATGGAAGCTCTGGGGATTCCGTATTTTTATGAATCAGAAAATCTTATTGCTCTGGCTGACGCTCACATGAAAGGGGATTCTTTTTGTAGTTTCTGTTCTCGTTATAAAAGAGGTAAATTGTATAGTGTGTGTCGTCGAGAAGGCTATAACGTTTTAGCCTTAGCACAGCATTTAGATGATTTAGCTGAAAGTTTTATGATGTCTGTCTTTAATGCGGGAGAGTTACGTACCATGAAAGCTCATTATTTAAACAATGAAAAAGATATTCGTATTATTCGTCCTTTGGTAAGGGTTAGAGAGCGTCAGACTCTTGAATTTGCTGTGGCAACAAAGTTACCAGTTATTGCAGATAACTGTCCGGCATGTTACTCAAAACCTCAAGATAGAGCATATTTCAAAGAGCTTTTATTAGCAGAAGAAAAACGCAATAAACATGTTTTTTCTAACCTATGGCGTGCTATGCAGCCACTTGTTTCCGATGATAATCATCAAGGGGAAGCTAATTTAGGATTAAAAAATGTTTAATAAAGATCGTGATAATGCTTGGGTTGATAAGTCTTTTAGGGGGATAATTAGATTTTTTTCATGGTTTTCATTAAAAAATCAACACCGAATAGGCTCTGTATTAGGAATGATTTTATTTTGGATTCCAAATAATAGTCGCAAAGTGGTTCGAGCTAATTTAAAAACTGCCTATCCTCATTTGTCAGTTAGAGAGCTCAAGAAAATGAGTTTAGAAGCATTAAAAGATAATGTAAAAATTTTTACCGAATTGGGAGCTGTTTGGGGTTGGCCAATTGAGAGACTTTTGCCTTTGGTTCGTAAGGTGCATGGTGAAGAGCTGATTGCACAAGCTTTTGAAAAAAATAGAGGCTTGATTATGCTCACCCCACATTTTGGATGCTGGGAAATTACCTCATTGTATGTTGGGCAAAATTATGACTTAACTTTTTTATACCAACCTCCAGACGTAAAATCTATTGAAAAGTTTATTTCTGAAGTAAGAGAAAGAGCAGGAGGAAGAGCGGTACCTACTGATATAGGAGGAGTTAAAACTATGTTTAAGGCTCTTAAAAATAATAAAATGGTAGGTCTTTTGCCAGATCAAGACCCTGGAAACAATGGAGGAAGTCACGCACCTTTTTTTAGTTATCCTGCGAGAACTATGACCTTAGTGTCAAAACTTGCCGCTAGGGCTAAGTGTGATGTGCTGTTTATGACGGGAGAGCGTTTACCTAATGGTGAAGGATTTGATTTGCATGTTTTTCCTACGGATGCAGAAATAGCTTCTAAAGATGAGTTGATCGCAACTAGTGCTTTAAATAGAGGGGTTGAGGCTTGCGTTGCCATTCAGCCAACGCAATACTTATGGACCTATAAACGCTATCGTCATCCACCAGAAGGTGTGGTGGATGTCTATAAAGGACTATTTAAGTAGAGGCCTTTGCATGAGATTATTCACGGATTAAAATGGCTATAATTTCGCATCTTTCAGCCAAAAAATGCTCAATAGCTAGCTATTAACTAAAACCTACAAAATTCTATCTTATTTTACTCTCGCGACTAACTCATGCAAAGGTCTCAAGTAAATGTCTTTGTGGGATTTAGGTCAAATAATACTCTGAGTTTTAACCAGCTATGCCAAAGTAAAACAATACGGTAATAACGCTAATGGCTGCCAAATTAAGGCGTAATCCTGCTCGAATCATATCGCGCTGGGTAATCTGACCACTGGCATGAACTAAGGCGTTGGGAGGAGTGGCGACTGGTAACATAAATGCCATAGAAGTAGCAATAGCTACGGGTACAACGAGGCTATCGGTTTCTAGCCCAAGCTGTAGTGCAACTCCCATAAGAATTGGAGCAAGTTTAGCGGTGACGGCAGTATTGGATATTAATTCTGTCGCAAACACACTAATGCCTACTAAAACTAGTAGCAAGGTGAACATCGGCAAGTCTCCAACTCCAGAGCTTAATAGACCCGCTAGCCAATTGGCTGCACCTGATTCGGTTAATCCTTGTCCAAGTGTGAGACCACCTCCTAAAAGTAATAATACTCCCCAATGAACCCCTTGCTCGAGAGACTTCCAATTAACGCACTTTGTTAAAATCAACAGAGCAACTGCAATACTTGCGACAGCTGCAGAGCTAAATAAAGCGGTAGGTAGTTGTAATAACTGTGACAAATGAGGGCCAAATAACCACAAAAATAAAATAATACCAACTACGGTTAGAGTACGTTTTCCTCCTTTAGTTAGAGGAATTTCTTCATCCAATACCACGTTAATGTTTTTATCTTTAGGTTTGTAAGTCCACCATAAAATGGGGATAGCGACGATTAACATGGTAATGCTAACTGGTAAACCATAGCTTAACCATTCTAAAAACCCTATTTCTAGTAAGCCAGCTGCGATAGCATTGGGAGCAGTTCCTGTGATGGTAGCGACTCCTCCGATGCTCGCCCCATAGGCGACTCCAAGCAATAGTAGTCGTGATAGGTTGGCATCAGCACAGTGACGGCTAAGAATTCCTAATACCACAGGAAGAAGTAAAGCAGTGGTGGCAGTGTTGGAAATAAGCATAGAGAGCAGTGCGGAAGTTGTCATAAAAGCAATCAGCAAGCGAATAGTGCTACTACCTGAAACGCCAAGAATTCGTCGAGCTATCCAGCGATCTACACCATTAACCTCAACCGCTACTGCCAGTGCATAGCCACCTAGTACTAAAAATAAAACGGGGCTGCCGAAGGCAGTGTAGGCATCCCTGACTTCAAACACCCCTACCGCCGCCATGCCGACTGGGATGAGTAATGCCGTAACCGGTAGGGGTAATGCCTCCGTCACCCATAAAATAGCAATAAATACAGTAACAGCTAAAGCACCTGCGATAAGTGTGCCTTGTTCAAGGGTTAACCAAAAGACAATAGCGCCAATTAGCGGAGCAGAAATTAAAGAAAGGATATGCTTTTTAGTTAAGTTAAAATGGTACTCATCACTTTCGTGAGGGGCATTAGTCTCGGAAGGTTTTTTCATAGTAACTAATTCTTTAACCCTAATCCAAAAATAGAAATCACTATTATAGCACAAGCTCTTGATATGCCTAGCAAATTTAAAAATATTCTCATCACCCATTGGGTGACCACGAAATTTTTAAATTCACTATGCACATCAATACATTACACTCTAATACGCAATCCTATTTTTGGATTAGGGTTTAAGAATATTTACACCTAAATTCTGCAAGCATTTGCAGGATTTGGGTTAGTATAACTAGAGGTGTAGAGGTTCTTTGAAGTTAAAAAATGTTCGCTTAAAATTTAATACCACTAATATTATTGTACTTGAATACAAAATATAGATCACCCCTAAAAAACTAATTTTTATAGGTACTCTTCAAAATGATGTCTTGATACTGTAAACTTGGCATTGCTAGAATTTAATGTCCTTAATTAGAACATGAATCCGTGATATTAATGTGCCCTGTGCTTTAGTAACGTCACCGATTTAGGTATTATTTCAGGCAATACAAAATTTACAAATAGGTTCATTATGCTTTATAAGTCTTATTTTAATTCTAAACAGAATGACGAATTAACTATTGGCGTGTTAATTACTAATTTAGGGTCTCCAGAAGCAGCTACTAGAAAAGCGCTTAGGCCTTATTTAAAAGAATTCTTATCGGATCCTAGGATAGTTGAAGAACCGCCTTCAAGATGGTGGTGGCTGTTGGTTTTAAATAGCGTTATTTTGAATATTCGACCAGCTAAGTCGGCAAAATCTTATCAAACTATTTGGGATGCTGAAGGCTCAGGATCCCCCTTATTAAGTATTTCTCGAAAACAGGTAGCCGCAATCGAAAAGCAAGTAAAATTACGATTCAAAGGTCGTATTGAATTTGAGATGGCAATGCGTTACGGCAATCCTTCTATTGCTTCGGCTTTGCAAAAATTACAAGCTAAGGGTTGCCATAAAGTTTTGGTATTTCCCTTATATCCTCAGTATGCGGGGGCGACAACAGCGTCAACTATGGATGCGGTTATGACGGAATTTAAAAGCTGGCGTTGTCTGCCAGAATTACGCACCATCAACCAATACTATCGCCATAATGGTTATATTAAAGCCTTAGCTAATTCGATTGAAACGTATCAAATAAAGCATGGCAAGCCTGACTTATTGGTCATATCATTTCACGGTATTCCGCAACGTTATTTTGATAATGGTGACCCTTATATTACTCAATGTTACGAAACCGCTAAATTAGTTGCGGCACATCTTGGCTTGAATCAGAAAAGCTATAAGGTAACTTTTCAATCGCGTTTTGGTAGAGATCCTTGGGTAAAGCCTTATACAGATAAAATTCTCAAAGATCTACCAGCACAAGGAATTAAGAGCATTCAGGTGATTTGTCCTGGGTTTTCTGCCGACTGCTTGGAAACGATAGAAGAAATTGCTGAAGAAAATCGAGAGTATTTTGAAGATGCTGGGGGAGAAAAGTTTGGTTACATTCGTTGTTTAAACGATGCAGAGGATCATGTTTTAGCCTTATCAGATTTGGTTTTACAACATTTAAAAGGCTGGGATTTAGAGGAAGATAAATTAGGTTGTTTGTCACAATGATATCACCAGCCTTACTTGTCTTTTTACTCCTGCCCAGATGCTCTCAATCGTTGCGTAGCATGACTAGGCTCCTCTTGAAATCAGCTGACCAGAAGCAAAAATCCTGCGTAATTCAGGTAATATTATTATGACAAACAACCTTATGCTAGTTACTCACTCCGGTAGGTTTCATGCCGATGAAGTCTTTGCTACGGCAATGGTTTTAATGATTAAAAAAATGACTGTGGTTCGCTCTAGAGATGAAGAAGTGATTGCTAAAGCTAGTCTAGTTTTGGATGTAGGGGGTGAGTATTGCCCAGAACTAGGTCGGTTTGATCATCACCAAAACAGCTTTACCTTAGAAAGAGCAAATGGTATCCCATTTGCGACCGCAGGGTTAATTTGGGAACACTTTGGACAAGAAATCTTTTTCAATAAAGGCTTAAAAAATGACTATGAAGCACAGTATGCAATTAATTGGGTGGATAAAAAACTTATTGCAGATATTGATGCAGTAGATAATGGGGTTTATTCCTCCGATCCACGACCTTCTGTATCTATGTTAGTAGGCATGATGAATTCATCCAGTGATGATGACGAAATTCAATATGCGGCGTTTTTAAATGCGGTTGATTTTTGTACAGATATTCTTAATAACTTCATAAAAAGTGCCATTTCTGAAGCAGAAGTGATTGTGTTGCTTGAAGATTTTGCACAGAAGGCAGAAGACGGGATAATGATTTTAGATAAAAACTACCCCTATAAAGATTTTCTTTACAGCCATCCTGAAGTTAAGCGAGTAGTTTATCCAAAAGCAAAGGAAGGTTTTGGAGTTTACTGCAATGGTGAATCCAATCATCTACCAGAAAGGTTTAGGGGTTTAAGAGCAGCAGAGCTTAATGAAGTTAGCGGTTTAACAGATTGTGTATTTTGCCATAAAACCGGCTTTATGGCAGTATGTAAAAGCTTTGAAAGTGCTTTAATACTTGCTAAGACTTAAACCTAAAAACTAGAAATAGCTTGTGTAGTATTCGAGTTTCTATCTGATAATTCAAGAAATTGGTTTTATTTTTCTTTTAAGATCTTGGGTTTTTTAAAGCCCGCAAAAAAAGATTCTTGGTAGCATTCTTTTGGAATTTTATGTTTAATTTTCTCGTGCAATTCGGGGAGCTTTGACCAGTGCACTCCCTGTTTGTAATGGTGTGCCGTGTGATAGCCTAAGTTACCTGTGAATAGGTTAAACCATTTATCAGTAATATTGTGAGAAGCGGCAAATTGATCTTGTGTATCTAATTCTGTGTGGTGTCCATAAGTAGCCCAAGAGGTATAAAGGAGGCTACCAATCATGGGTAAAATAAAAATAAATAGCGCATTTGTTGGATCGTATATAGTAAGAGCAATTAATAATAACAAGGTGATGGTGCTAAAGACCACAAATTGGCGACGTTGTCTTGGATAATTTTTTCCGACTTGATAGCCTCTTATATAGGCTGTTAAGGTGGTTATTAGGGTATATTCAATCTCTCCCATTGTTGAACCGTCTTTTCTTTTCCAGCGGCTTTCATCCTTTTCTTGATCTAAGAAATTTCGGTGATGTCCTAAGTTGTGATGTAAAACCCATAAATTAGTGGTCACGCCGGTATGCAGTGCATAAAAAAATTCTAAAATACGATTTTGCCAATTTCTTTTAAAAACATGGCAGTGTTGATGGTGATGGTTCCAAGCCGAAATAGCACCTTTAGGCAGGATCATTAGAAGCCAAAAAATAATGACAAACCATAAACTATCGACAAAGAAAAAAACGGCAAAATCAATAGCAGAAAATAATAATATAATAATGACAGGGGTTTTATCAGCGGGGTACTTAAACACAATAAAAAATCTTGTAAAATATTTAAAGGAACTATTTTACGCTATTTATGAAGCAGAAAGGTAGGTCGTCGATTAATTTTTCTAATGAGGAGTGTTAAGAATGCTTAGAGAAGATTTAGTAGCATAGCCTACAGTTTAAAATAGACTAAAATCTAAACCCTGTAAGCACTCGCAGGATTTAGGTAGTAGTGCAAAGATTCCTTATTTTGTATCGAGCGAATTAATAACTTCCGCTTCAACTTTATCGATAGCCTGTGTGCCGTTAACCGTAATATATTTAAGGCTGGAGTTGTTTTTTGCTTCGTGCTGATAGTAAGCAACTAAAGGTTTGGTTTGTTCATGATAAATACTGAGGCGATCAAGAACGACATCTTTTTGATCGTCAGGGCGTTGAATTAAATCTTCTCCTGTTTCATCGTCCTTGCCTTTATTTTTAGGCGGATTATAAGTTAGGTGGTAGGTTCTTCCTGAATTAAGATGCACGCGACGTCCAGCCATACGTTCAACAATATCAGAATCGGGGACATTAATTTCGATAACCGCATCAATGTTAACACCAGCAGCTTTTAAAGCATCTGCTTGAGGCAGGGTACGAGGGAAACCATCTAGTAAAAATCCATTGGCACAATCTTTTTGGTTAATACGTTCTTTAACCAGTCCGATAATAACCTCATCAGTAACGAGTTTTCCAGTATCCATCGCTTCTTTTGCTTGCTTGCCGAGTTTGGTTTTAGATTTAATCGCAGCTCGCAGCATATCTCCAGTTGAGATTTGTGGGATGTTAAATTTTTTAGTTAAAAATTGAGCTTGAGTTCCTTTACCTGCTCCTGGAGCACCAAGAAGAATAAATTTCATTGTAAAGTCCTTGTGAGACCTTTTCATAATTAAAGCACAGTTTATAAAACGCATAAAAAATACACTATTTTTTGCGTTCCCTAAACCACACTTTAATTATGTAAAGGTCTCTTGTTATTAAATAAAAATAATTTAGATTGTATTCTATCAAATTTTTTAAATCACAGGATTTAGGTTTAATAATTTTTGGATCATTACTTGAGCTTGTTGGGCGTAATTGCCACCAAATAAAATATAGTGATTTAAAATGTGATAAAGATTATATAGAGTTTTGCGGTTTTTATAGCCTGCATCAAGAGGAAAGGTTTGCTGGTAACCTTTGTAAAATTCAGCAGAAAACCCACCAAATAATTCTGTCATCGCAAGGTCTGTTTCTCGGTCACCATAATAACTGGCGGGGTCAAAAAATATAGCTTCACCTGAAGATAAAAATTGCGAGTTTCCAGGCCATAAGTCACCATGTAAAAGAGAAGCTTTGGGTGAGTAGTGGGTAAAAAAACTAGGTAGTTTTTCAATGAGTTGTTGTCCAGATTTTATCAAATTGGCACTGCCACCAGCCTGTTTAGCTAGGCTGAGTTGATAACCTAATCGATTTTCAGAAAAAAAGTTAACCCAGTTACTGGACCAGGTGTTTTTTTGAAGAGTAAGACCTATATAGTTATCTTCAAACCAGCCAAAAGGAGATGGTTGCTGGTTGATATACTGATGCATTAGAGCTAGGTTTTTGCCACGTTGAAAATCATTTCCTTGGGGAGTTAACGATAAATATTCTAGCAGCAACCAACTGGTTTTTGTTGTTTTTCCTTGGTGAAATATCATTGGAACTTTAACTTTTAATGAATGATGCAGGGATTTTAAACTGTGAGCTTCGGTAGCAAAAAGAGCATTTTTTGAGGCGAGATTTGTCTTTAAAAAATAATTTCCCAGATTGGTTTTAAGGAGAAAAGCTTTGTGGATATCTCCTCCTGCAAGAGCAATGGTGTTTTTAATGTTAAAGTGTTGATTTAAGTCAATACTTATTTGCTGTTCAATTTCATCCCAGTCCATTTTTGTCCTTGGTTTACTTAAGATCTTCCTTAAGTGTATCCTTAATCAGAAGCTTCTTAATCAAATAGTCTCTCAGCTAAATCTTCCATTTCAGTTGTGCTAATATCAGGAATTTTGGGGGCAAATTCTTTTCTAAAAACTTCAAAAATCGCTTTGGGTGTGTCGGGTGGAACAGCTATGCCTGTTTGTGGATTAATAGCAACATTAACTAGATTGTTGGGTCTGAGAAAAGAGGTGTTGGTAGAGCCTTTATGCTCAATCGCGACTGCCATATAATCTATCCAGATAGGTAAAGCTGCGCGTCCACCAACTTCTCTTCTGCCTAAAGATGATGGCTGGTCAAACCCAGTCCAAACTGTTGTGACAATATCTGGATTAAACCCTGAAAACCAAGCATCTTTTTGATCGTTGGTGGTACCAGTTTTACCAGCAATGTCTTGCCTTTGTAAAGAGTTTGCTCGTCGTCCTGATCCATGAGAGGTAACGTCCTGTAGCATTGATGTTATGATGTAGGCATTTTGTGGGGTAATGACTCTAGGAGCATTTAGAGGGTCGCTTGGGTCGCAGCCCTGAGTGCAAACTGTTTTAGGTTGTGTTTTATAAATTGTGGCACCACTAAAGTCTCTTACCTCTTTGATGAAGTAAGGTTCAATTAAAAAACCAGTATTAGCAAAAACAGCATAAGCTTGGTTAAGTTGCCAAGGGGTCAGAGGGATAGATCCTAACGATAGCGATAGGTTTCTGTGTGCTTGTAATTGTTCTTCTGGGAATCCAAAACGTCGCATGTGCTCACTGGCACTTCTAACTCCCAGTTGTTGTAGTAGTCGAATCGACACTAAATTTCTAGAAGAGACGAGAGCTTTTCTTAATCTAGTAGGCCCATAAAAACGCCCAGAATAATTTTCTGGACGCCATGTGTCCTCTAGGTTTCTATCATGAAAAACAACGGGAGCATCATTAATAGTGGTGGCTGCTGTCATTCCTCGCTCTAAAGCCACAGAATAAAGAAAAGGTTTTATAGTCGATCCGATTTGACGTTGTGCCATAGTGGCTCGGTTAAATTTGCTTCTAAAGAAATCAAACCCGCCAACAAGTGCTAGAACTCGTCCATCTTTAGGGCTTATAGAAATCAATGCTGACTCGGCTTTTGGGTCTTGTGCTAGTTGCCAGAAATCATCTAAAAACTGTACAAAAATTACATCTCCAGTTTGGATAACATCGGTGATTTTGGTGGGGACTTTACCCATCCTGTTAACATTAATATAGGGTCTTGCCCATTTCATATCTTCCAGTTTTAAAGTGGTTTTTTCTCCAGTTTTAATAATGATTTGAGCCGTTTGATGATCTGTTTCTAGAACAGCCGCCGTCTTTAACCCTCCAAAGTCCTTAATGTTTTTTAGTGTTTTTAATAAAGTCTCTTTATCACTGAGTTGAGAAGAGTCTAGTTGTTTAATAACCCCCCTGTAACCATGGCGGCGTTCATATGCTTGTAAGCCATTGCGTATCGCTAAGTTAGCGGCGTCTTGTAGCTTGCTATCGATAGTAGTGACAATGGTGAGGCCGTTGTTGAGGGCTTCTGCTCCAAATTTGTTTAGGGCAAATAAACGACTCATTTCTGCGACATATCCTGCTTCAATATCAATTCTAGCACCAGTTAACCTAGCATGAACCGCGATTGCTTGGGCTTCAATTTTTTCAGTTTCTGTTATAAAATTATTTTCAAACATCCGTCTTAAAACGTAGTTACGGCGTAATTTAGCTCTTTCTGGATTGGTCACAGGGTTGAAAGCGGAAGGGGCTTTGGGTAGCCCCGCTATCATGGCGAATTCATCAAGAGTTAGTTGGTCAATAGACTTGTTATAATAAGTTCTGGCAGCCGCGGCAACTCCATAGGAGCGGTGTCCTAGAAATATTTTATTCAAATATAAGGCAAGAATTTCTTGTTTAGAAATTTTATTCTCAATTTTAAATGCTAATATGATTTCATTGAATTTTCTTAGAAAGGTTCTTTCTTTGGTTAAAAAGAAATTTCGGGCAACCTGCATGGTAATAGTTGAACCACCCGTTTGTTTTGAGCCAGTAGAAATTAGTTCAAAAACAGCACGTCCAATGCTGACATAATCAACCCCATTATGCTGAAAAAAATTAGCGTCTTCTGCTGATATGATTGCTTGTACCATTCTTTCTGGAATTTCATGGTATTCGAGAGGAAGGCGTCTTTTAGTGCCAATTTCTGTAATTAATTTACCATCTTTTGTGACAATTTTAAGGGGAACTTGAAAGGTAACATCTTTTAGTTTTTTTGGATCGGGCAAGGTTGGGTAAATAGTAATTGCGTAGTAAGTGATTGCAGTTAAGGGTAAGACGATAAAGATTGTTCCAAAAAATATCCACAAAAAATTACGCAAGAACCTTTTGTTTTTCTTGGGAGGAGTTTGAGCAGGTGAGGGTGTATTGTTTGAGTAATCCGAAGCGGACATGAGCGGTTAACCTAAATAGACAGAAATAATTTTATAGGTTGTATTATAGAATATTTTTATAATGGATTGCAGAATTTCCCAGCCCTTATTTGCTGTTTTATTTTCATCTATGGGCTAGAAGAGGAATGGGTAAAATGAGCTAAGACTTCTTTTTCTTATAACGTCCTGATGTAATATCTCCATACATTAGGAAAAGATTGCCACCAACTATATAAATAATTGCAAGGGCGACTGCAAAAAGAGAAATTCCTACCTGAAGAGATTGAGGCAAGAACCCTGCCCAAATACCTAAAAGAACGGCTAGTGGTATAACGACAGTTACGACAATTACACCTAAAAACTTCAATAAATTTTCTATGTTATTACTCATGCTTGCTACCTCTAATATCTTGTGTAAACCTAACGCCTTGAACTATACTTGCCTTAATTGAAAATTTCAAATCAAAATATTGATTGAAGTCAAGAAAATAAACTTATGGCTGAAAAATGATTTTAAAGGTTTAGTGTTAGGGGTTTTTGTAAATGTTAAAAGATAGAAGATTAATAGAGACCTTTGCATAAATGGGGTGCGAATAAAAATGAGATATATTTTACTAGGTTTTGCTCAAAAAATAAGCTTAATAGCTAGCTATTGGGCGTTTTTTTGGGCAAAAGATTGTGAAATATAGCCATTTTAATTTGTGCATCCATTTATGCAAAGGTCTCTAATAGTATTGGCTTCAGGTAATAAAGGCAAGTTATTTGAACTGCAAGAGTTGTTTAAGCCCTTGAGTTGGGATGTTACGCCTCAGTCTACTTTTTAGCGCAGAAGTTGAAGAAACGGGTTTGAGCTTTGTAGAAAATGCGATTCTAAAAGCACGGTTTGCGGCAGAAAAAACGGGGCTACCCTCTATAGCAGATGCTTCTGGTTTAGAAGTGCTTGCTCTAAATGGATTGCCTAGCATCTATTCAGCCAGATATTCAGCAAATGACAAGAGTTTTGGAGCAACCGATGAAAAAAATAATCAAAAATTATTAGTTGCGATGCAAGGAATGGTAAACCGACAGGCTTGTTATTACTGTGCGGTTGTTTTTGTGCGGTTTGCAGAAGATCTTACGCCTGTTACAGGGGTTGGAAAATGGTGTGGAGAGGTTTTAGAGGAAGTCAGGGGGGAAGGGGGTTTTGGCTACGATCCTGTCATTTGGTTGCCACAAGAAAACTGTTCGGTTGCCGAATTATCTTCTGAACAAAAAAACAAAGTGAGCCATCGTGCATTGGCTTTGCAGGAGTTGATTTCAAAAATGCATTTGACCTCCATGATGTAAAGATGTATAATCCCCTCTTTGCCGTTCATAAGCGCGGTTTTTAAAAGAATTTTACAAGTTCGGAGATTTTCCAAATGTATGCGGTAATTAAAACCGGTGGTAAGCAATATCGAGTTCGTGAAGGTCAAGTTTTGCGTGTAGAGTCACTAGATGCAAAAGCAGGTGATGCGGTTGAGTTTGATGAAGTACTGATGATTGGAGAGGGTGCAGACATTAAAGTTGGCGCTCCTGTCGTTGAAGGTGCTAAAGTTGCTGCAACGGTCGTTGCAAACGGTCGAGGCAAAAAGGTAACTATTATTAAGTTTCGTCGTCGTAAGAATAGATCTAAGACGAAGCAAGGTCATCGTCAAAACTTTACTGAAGTTGAAATTGGAAAAATTTCAGCTTAAGAATAAATTGCAAAGAATATTACCTAAATTCTGCAAGTGCTTGCATTCTATCTATGTGCACAATTATTTGCAAGATTTAGGTATTAAATTTAAAAACTAGAGTGTTTCTGAATAGGTAGCACTGTCGGTTAAAAAGAGGTTATCACCATGGCTCATAAGAAGGCTGCAGGTAGTACTAACAACGGTCGCGATTCCAACGCTAAACGATTAGGCGTAAAACGCTTTGGCGGAGAGCAGGTATTGGCAGGCAATATTATTGTTCGTCAGCGTGGAACTAAGTTTCACCCTGGTGATAATGTTGGACGCGGTAAAGATGATACGCTGTTTGCTAAAGCAGACGGTAAAGTTGCTTTTGTGCAAAAAGGTAAGCCTATTCGTATGTATGTGACTATTGTTTCTGAATAAATTTTAGAAGCTTTGTTTTTACAGGTTTTAAAAACGCCCCGCTTGACGGGGCGTTTTTATTTGTACAGAAATTAAGGAGAAGCTATGCAATTTGTTGATGAAGTAACTATTCGTGTTGCCGCAGGAAAAGGTGGTAATGGTGTTGTTAGCTTTCGCCGTGAAAAATATATTCCTTTTGGTGGTCCTAATGGCGGTGATGGTGGTGATGGTGGTAGTGTTTATTTAGTCGCTGACCGTAATTTAAATACCTTGGTTGATTTTCGTTTTGTGCGTGATTATAAGGCTCAAAATGGTCAAGCGGGAATGGGACAACAAAAAACCGGTCGTGGTGGAGAGGATATGTTAATTTCTGTTCCTGTCGGTACCTTAGTTAAAGATGATGATACTGATGAAGTGGTCGGTGATTTGACCGAGCATGAACAGCGTTTAATGGTTGCCGAAGGTGGGCGACATGGCTTAGGAAATATTCATTTTAAAAGTTCTCGTAACCGTACCCCGCGTCAGTGTACTTTAGGGGAAGTAGGAGACGAGCGTAATTTAGTTCTGGAGCTTTCTGTATTGGCAGATGTCGGTTTACTTGGCATGCCAAATGCAGGTAAATCTAGTTTGATTACTGCGGTATCTTCTGCGCGCCCTAAGGTTGCAGATTATCCCTTCACCACTTTGTATCCTAACTTAGGGGTGGTGCGAGTTTCTCCAGAATCTAGTTTTGTAATTGCAGATATTCCAGGTCTTATTGAAGGTGCGGCGGAAGGTGCTGGGCTAGGAATTCAATTTTTAAAGCATCTTTCACGTACAGGGCTGTTATTGCATCTAGTAGATATTGCTCCAATTGATGGCTCTGATCCAGTAGATAATGTAAGAATTATTCAGCAAGAATTAAAGAAATATGATAACGAGTTAATTCATAAAGAACGCTGGTTGGTTTTGAATAAGATTGATTTGATTATGGATGAAGAAGCGGACGAGTTATGTGCTTCTATAATCGAAGGTTTAGATTGGAAAGGCCCTGTATTTCGTACTTCTGCAGTGACTAGAGCTGGCACAGATAAGCTGGTTAAAGAGATTGCTTTTGAATTAGAGCAAAATAGATTAGCTTTGGTAGAAGAGGTTTATCAGGTTAAAATGGCAGCTCAAAAGCTAGCTAAAATAACACCTAAATCCTGCAAGTGATTGTGCGTATATAGTGCAAGACATTGATTTATAGAGTGATTTTAATTCGAGCGGAATACTTGATTGTATTGCCGAAGAATTAAAATTCGCTATATGAATCAAGAGCTTGTGCTATATGTGTGCAACCACTTGCAGGATTTAGGTAACAGATGAGGCAGGTTGATTTGACCGAGAAGACGAACCGTTCCACTCTTTTAAATACCAAGCGTTGGGTAATTAAAATTGGCAGTGCATTACTAACAGATGATGGTCGTGGTTTAAATAAGCTGGCTATGGCTACTTGGATAAAGCAAATGGTTGCCTTGAAAAATCTTGGTATTGAATTAGTAGTCGTCTCTTCTGGCTCGGTCGCCGAAGGAATGGGGCGTTTAGGTTGGAAACATCGTCCTTCTGAAATTAGTGAATTACAAGCGGCAGCAGCAGTAGGTCAAATGGGCTTGGTGCAAGTTTATGAGTCTGAGTTTTCTAAGCACCAGATTCATACTGCGCAGATTTTGATGACACATGACGATTTATCCAATCGACAGCGTTATCTTAACGCTTCAAATACCATTCAGACATTATTAGAGCATGGTGTTGTGCCTATTATTAATGAAAATGATACCGTGATAACCGATGAGATTCGTTTTGGTGATAATGATACTTTAGCGGCTTTAACAGCAAACTTAATTTCAGCCGATGTGCTGGTCATTCTAACCGATCAACAAGGCTTATATAGTGACAATCCGCGTATAGATCCTAATGCAACATTAATTTCTGAAGCTTTAGTTAGCCAAAAAGATATTGAGGAAATGGCGAGTTCAGAAGGCGGAGCTTTAGGGCGTGGCGGTATGTATACTAAGGTTATGGCCGCCAAACGTGCGGCTCGTTCTGGAACTGCAACTTTGATTGCCTCTGGTCGTGAAGATAATATTTTATTACGTTTAGCAAAAGGGGAGAATTTGGGAACTTTATTAGTGCCTGATCTTAAACCTATGCCTGCTAGAAAGCAATGGCTGGCAGGTCATTTACAAGTCAAGGGAACATTGGTATTAGATTCTGGTGCGGCTCGGGTTTTGTCTCAAGTTGGTAAGAGCTTGTTGCCTGTTGGGGTGACTTCTGTTTCGGGGAAATTTCAGCGCGGTGATATGGTGGTTTGTGTCGATATTCAAGGCAAGGAAGTGGCTAGAGGGTTGGTTAATTATTCTACTCAAGAAGCACAGAAAATTATTGGGCAACCCTCAGATAAAATAGATACATTATTGGGTTATTCTCAGGGTCAGTTTTTAATTCATTGTGATAACCTTGTTCACTCAAATAAGTAACGCCAAAATCCTGCAAGTGCTTGCAAAATTTAGGTGTTATATCTCAGCTTTCTACTTGCGGATTAGGGTAAAGGAAAAACAATGAATAAAGAACAAAAAATAACCAATAATATTAAAGCACCAAGGTAAAGATAAAAAGTTAAGAAAACATTTCTCACATTGTTTTGATAAAAATGGCAGGCTTAACCTTGCAAAACTCCAACAACAACTTGCCGATAATGAAGTAGATTTTTCTAAAGAATCTTATGGAATGGACTGGCTAGGCAAAAGTTATGCTAGGCTTTTGGCAAGTGATGAAGCGACTACTCTGTTAAAAGCAGACCAACAATTTAATAACAAGCCTGAAAATAAAACTAGCCAAAACCTCCTGATAAAAGGCGATAATCTTGAGGTGTTAAAGCACCTAAATAATGCCTATTACGAAAAAATAAAAATGATCTATATTGATCCACCTTATAACACTGGTAGTGATGGTTTTGTATATCAGGATGACCGTAAGTTTAGCGTAGATGAGTTTAAAAACCTTACTGGAGTAGATGAAGAAAAAGCCAAAAGAATCCTATCTTTTGTTGATAGTAAAAGTAATTCCCACTCTGCTTGGCTTACTTTTATGTACCCACGACTTTATATTGCCAAACAACTTTTAAAAGACGATGGCGTTATTTTTGTATCTATTGATGATAATGAAGTAGCACAGCTTAAACTGTTGATGGACGAGGTTTTTGGGGAGGAGAATTTTGAAGCTAATATTGGAATTGCAACACTATTCCGACACAAAGATTAAATATTTGCCGTTAATTG
>CAZRMK010000016.1:0-26049 GCA_964601165.1 uncultured Piscirickettsiaceae bacterium
GTGTCTTTCTCGTTTTGATAGTCATTTCATTTCCTATTTTTATTAAAATTATAGGCTATGAGACCCTACAGGTTTATTAAACCATTACAGTTGCCAATTCAAATGACTTGGTATTATTTGATAGAGGCTATGTTGCTTTTTGGCTGTATGCCTATATTTTACAACGGGATATTAAGTTTTGAATGAGAACAAAAACTAACCAAGATAAACAGGTAAAAGCATTTATTGAATCAGGTGAAAAAGAAGCTATAATCTATATGGTTCCCAATAAACCATTACAGAGGCTCCTTAAATCTACTAACGCCCTTTAACCACTCTAAGCCAGCGCCATAAATTTAATAAGCTGGCAAGAGAGGCGGCAACGTAGGTCATTGCACAGGCCCAAAGGATTTTTTTAGCTTTTTTCAGATCACTAGGACTTAAGTAATCACCTTCCTTTAGTAAAGGCAAAGCACGTTTATAGCTGGCATCAAACTCTACAGGCAGTGTGCTAAGGTGGATAATAACTGGCACACCCATTGCCATGAAACCAGCGGCAAAGGTCATTAAGGCAACCATTGGGGTATGAAAAATAGGAATTAAAATTGGCGTTATTAATAAGGCAAAACCACTCAGTTTTTGCATCCATTGAGAACGTTCTATCAAAGCGGTTCTTTGCTTTAAAGGCTCGTAATCTTCTTGGTCTTGTATGGCATGACCTATTTCATGTGCAACGGTAGTAATGGCAGTTAGAGAGTTGGTATTAAAATTTTGGCTAGAAATACGCACCACTTTATCAATGGGATCATAGTGATCGTTGGAATCTACCTCTTCTAAGGTAATCGGTAAATTATATTTTTTAATAAGATGTTCAGCAAACTGCCCACCATTACCGGGAATATTAGGATGAGGGCAGGCATGTTTTTTTAAAATCCGTTGTGTCCACCAGTTTGGTAAGGAGGTTAGAATAAAAATAAAAACCAAACCAATTATTAAAATATGCATGTTTTATCTAGTTGAACAATTTAAATAACTAGCGAAAATAATAGGTCTGGTTTTAATTTTGGTGCTGGCGTTGGCTAAATTTTTGTCATTACTACAATCTAAAATAGCGGTAGGACTTGGAATAGCATCATCTTGCATCGCCCAAATTCCAGTTTGTCCTGGTAATAGAGGGGCTTCACTAATTAACCAGCCTTTGGGAGTTAGAAACTTGTCTTGAGCAGTTTGGCGTAGTGTTTCTATTTGTTTTAGTAAATGTTTCTGTTGCGTCTCATCTTTTAAAATAGTTAGCCAGTCTGTTAAGCCTTGAATAATAAAAGCATAGTCCTGAATGTTAGCCTGCCCCATAAAGCCTCCTGTTAAAGATAACGCTCTAGGAGGGTTGGGGTCAGTAATAAGACGCAATAAATCATCTGCAAGTTTTTGCCCCGCAGCGAGAAGATTTTGATTGGGTGTCGCCAGATATCCCTGAGCATATGCCGACAGCATTAAACCATTCCATCCCAATAAACTTTTAGCATCAGTTGGAACTTCTGTGGGAGAAACTTTAAGCTTAGCTTGAATGCTAGACCAGTATTGCGAGGTGGGTTTAGGATGCCAGCCAGTATCATAAGGTGGGGCAAGCTGTAAGCGCCATTCTTTATTAACAACATCAAATTCTGCTTGAGTCAGTAGTTTTTTTAACATCTCTTTAGAAAAAATGTAATTACCGCCTTCTTTGTAAAGTTTATCTAAAGCTGACTGGCTACTAAGAAATAAATTGACCTTAGAACTAAACAAGTGTTGTTTAGCATAGTCTAAAGTTCGTTGTGCGGTAACAAGGTAATCACTGCGGTCAAATTGTTTGCCCGCTTGAAAGTAAGCCCTAATCAACATGGCTTGGGTATAAAGCATCTTTTCAAAGTGGGGTGTTTGCCACTCAGGATCAATGGTATAGCGGTAGAACCCACCGTTAACATGGTCTAATAAATGGTTATATTCACTTTGCATCTGGTCAAGGGTAAAAATAAGCCACTCTTCTATTTCTTCAGGCAAGGTAGTTTCATCTAATAGAGCTTGTAACAGAGGAACATTGGGGAATTTAGCAGTAGTTTTTAGTCCACCGCTCAAACCATCTATTCTTGGATAAAGTGTTTTTAATAAGGTTTTAGAAAATTCGGTGTTAGAAAAAGGACTTGGTGAGTGAATAGCTGGTTTAGTTTCTAGCATTGCTTTTCTAGCTACCTGCTCAAGACTCTCAGGGTCTTCCTCCCATAATGCAGTGAGTCTTGTAAGCAGAATATTAAACTGTTTTGGGCTTAAGTAAATAAAAGAATAAAATGGATAGCCACTTGGAGTAAAAAAAACATGTTGTGGCCAGCCTGCAACACCAGTGGTTTTGCGGGCAAAATTAATTAAATATTGGTCTAAATCAGGGGTCAGCTCTCTATCTACCTTAATATTTAAAAACGACTTATTGAGTAGCTTAGCAATATGAGAGTTTTGGTAACTTTCTTTTTGCATAACATGACACCAGTGGCAAGCAAAATAACCACTGGAAACAAAGATTAAGCGGTTTTCTTTCTGAGCAGTTTCTAAAGTATCCTTCTGCCAAAGTTGCCAATTAACAGGATCTTTATAATGCATTTCTAAATAAGGCGAAGGGTTGTTCTTCATCTGGTTGGTAAGAGTATCAGTTGCTGCCAGTGCCAGCGAAGAAAAAGCTACAAAAAATAAAACCAACCCAGTAAGGATTGTTTTAATTAAGCGGGAGGTAGTTTGATAAAAATTAAGAAATAACATCCGTTCTTCCTTTAGATTAGAGGGCTACTCTGTTGGCTTGTTTGGAGGGTTTTTAGGTTGCTCCTCCTCACCTTCTTTTTTGATTCTATCAGCTTCTTGGCGTTTTTCATATTCTTTATCTAGTTTGCTAAATTCAGAATCCATTTCATCAAAAGTTTTATCCCAATCTTTATCGTCATCTAATTGGTCGGCATAGCGAGTATCTAGCTCTTCTTCTGCAGCTGATTGTGTGTTATTTTTAGTGTTCTTTTTTGTAGCTTTGCTCTGCTTTGCTGCAGTTTCATCAACTGCTGAATTTTCGGCTTCATAGTCTTCATGGCTATCATCTAATCCATCATAAGCTGTAAGTTTTGCTTCACGCTCAAGAGCAGATTTGTCGCGGGCTTTTTTAACGATTCTGCCAACAATAATTCCCGCTTCGTATAATATCCACATAGGGATCGCCAGCAAAGTTTGTGAAATAATGTCGGGTGGAGTTAGCAGCATAGCTATCACAAAAGCACCAACAACGACATAAGGTCTTGCATGAATTAGTTTTTCGGGGGTAGATACACCGGTTAGAATCAATAAAACTACCACAACGGGTACTTCAAATGCAAAGCCGAATGCAAAGAACATTTTAATGACAAAATCGAGGTAAAGAGCAATGTCAGTGGCAATGGTAATGCCATCTGGGGCGGTGGTGGACAAAAATCCAAAGACTAATGGAAACACCACATAAAAGGCAAACAGCCCTCCTGCATAAAACAAAAAAGAGCTAAAGAATAAAATAGGGGCAACTAATTGGCGTTCGTGCTTATAAAGGGCAGGGGCAACAAATGCCCAAACTTGGTAAAGCATTATTGGCATAGCTAAATAAACCGCTAATACTAAACTTAATTTGAAAGGGGTTAAAAACGGCGAGACAACTCCTATTGCAATCATGCCGGTATTATCTGGTAAAAAACGCGTTAACGGCTCAGCCATAAAAACATAAATTTCATTGGCAAAAGGAAACAGAAAAATAAAGAAGATAACAATGGCAATAACACTTTTAGTTAAAGCTCTTTTTAAGTCCAAAAGATGCTGTACTAGCGTCATTTCTTGATCTTCAGGCGGCAAGGCGGAGCGACTCATTTTAAACCTGCTTGGGTTCTGTAGAGGGTTTTATTTCCCCTTGAGGAGCATCGGTAGAAGCTTTTTCTGTAGCGGAAGCTTGAGGTTGTTTGGCTGTTGTCTCGGGTGTTATCGTTGCTGTTTCAGATTGAATAGGGGGTTCAGCGGGTTCTGCTGCTGATTCTTGAGGTGCTTCTGGCTGAACAGGGGCTTTGTTAAATTGGCTAGATAATTTTGTTATTTTTTCTTCTTCAGAGGTAGAGCTTTTAGAAAATGGGCGTTGTAAATCATCCAAGTTGAAGTCGCTATCATCCATGCCTAAATCTTCATTTATGTTTAAATCTTCATTCATGTCAGAAATGTTTTTTCCTAAGACTTGATGTATTTCTTCAATTTGTTTACGTTCGTCCTCTAAATTTAACGATGATTGTAGTTCTCGAAGAGTCTCCGACATTTCGCTATTTTCTTTCATTGAATTGACGAAACGTTTGGTTTTACCCATCAAAGCTCCAATTTTACGAGCAACCTCAGGCATGCGCTCAGGGCCAATGACCAAGAGGGCAATTATGAGGATAATCATGACTTCCATTAAACCAACATCAAACATCAAAAATCTCGCTTTTTATGCCAAGAAACAGGGCAAGGTTTAAAACAGTATTTTAAACCTTGTCTTTTTGTTCTGTTGAGGTTGCTTCAGCTTTCTTTTCTTCAGCTTCAACATCAAACACGTTTTCACCGTCTTGAGCTTCTAATTGTTGATCAGCCAGTTTATCGTCTTTATTTTCTTCTTCCTTAACGGCTTTTTTAAAGCCTTTAATAGCATTTCCTAAATCAGACCCGACGTTTTTTAATCGCTTGGCACCAAATAAAACCAATACGATTGCTAAAATAATTAATAACTGCCAAATGCTAAAGCCCATTTGAGTTCTCCAAGTGTTTTACCTAGAACCTGCAGGATCTAGGTTTTAATCTATAAAAAATGACGGCTAATCATATCAGAAAGTACTACTGAATTAAATGATATTAATTTAATTGCCTAATAAGTGAATATGTATATGGAAGACTTCTTGACCGCCTGACTTTCCAGTGTTAATTTGAGTTTTAAATCCATCTAAGCCTTGAGACTCTGCAAGTTGTGGTAGTAATAACATCATGTGACCCATTAAATCTTTATCTTCTGGCTTGAGGTCGAATAAGCTAGCGATGGGTTTTTTGGGGATAATCAGTAAATGAATTTTTGCTTGCGGATTAATATCGTGAATTACGATGCACTTATCATCTTCGTGAACAAACTCTGTAGGTAGTTCGCCACTAATAATTTTAGTGAAAATATTGGGTTCATAGTTCATGGTTATATTATCCTCTTTTGCTCTGTTTCGTTTCTGTTAGCTTTTTCTTCTAGTCCAGATAGTCCGAACCTGCGTTGTAATTCTTGGGTAATATCTTGGCTAGATAGTCCTTGTTGTGACAGTAGCACTAAAGTATGAAACCATAAGTCTGTAATTTCATAAACTAAGTGTTGTTGTGCTTTTTGGCTGTTAGGTTGGTGTTGGTAGTCCTTGGCTGCCATAATGGTTTCTGCGGACTCTTCGGCTATTTTTTTTAAGATTTCTTCAAGGCCTTTTTTATAAAGGTTAGCAACGTAAGATTCATCAGGGTTTTCTGACTTTCTTGACTCTAATGTTTTATCAAGCTGGGTTAAAATATCGCTCATAATCTTACCTCAATACCTTGTTGTTGCATGGCTTGTTTTGCTTCTTGTATGCTATGAGTGCCAAAGTGGAAGATGCTAGCGGCTAATACTGCTTCGGCGTGTCCGCTGATAATTCCGGGAGCTAAATGTTCAAGCTTGCCAACACCACCAGAAGCGATGACTGGAATTTTAATTGCATCGGCTACTTGGCGGGTTAATTCTAAGTCAAAACCAGTTTTTGTACCATCTTTATCCATGCTGGTTAATAAAATTTCTCCTGCACCGAGCGATGCCATTTTTATTGCCCATTCAACAGCATCAATGCCAGTTTTTTCACGCCCTCCATGAGTAAAAATTTCCCACTTATCGGCATCGCCCGGCAGAGATACTTTTTTAGCATCTATCGCCAATACTATACATTGAGAGCCAAAAGTATCAGCCGCTTCTTTAACAAATGCAGGGTTAAAAATAGCGGCGGAGTTAATGGCAATTTTATCAGCACCGGCATTTAACATTCGGCGAATATCCGCTACTTCTCGAATGCCGCCACCAACGGTAAGTGGAATAAATACTTGGCTGGCGACATCTTCAACTACATGGATAATAGTATCGCGGTTATGAACGGTTGCAGTAATGTCTAAAAAGGTAATTTCATCCGCACCTTGCCCATCATAGCGTTTGGCAACTTCAACAGGATCACCAGCATCACGAATATCAACAAATTGCACACCTTTTACTACGCGCCCATTATCAATATCAAGGCAAGGAATAATGCGTTTGGCCAAGCTCATATTAAGATCCTCATGTTAAAACCCACACGCCTGCATCCTCATGTTGATTTTTCTGCCAGTGAGCTAGCCAGTTGGTCGGCAAGGTCTTGACCTTCTTTAAAATTTAAAGACCCTTCGTAGATAGCTCTGCCAGTAATGGCAGCAATAACTCCATCTTTGGCAATTTTGGCTAAAGCTCGAATGTCGTTTAAATCGGTAATACCACCTGAGGCAACAATAGGAATGTTAAGAGCTTGTGCTAGTGCTTGAGTAGCCTCAATATTAACCCCTTGCATCATGCCATCACGACCAATATCTGTATAGACAATCGAGTGTACCCCGTCATTTTCAAAGCGTTTCCCCAGCTCTATAACATGGTGGTCTGTTACTTCTGCCCAGCCATTAATCGCAACCATACCATCTTTAGCATCTAAGCCAATTATAATCCGATCAGGAAAAGCTCGGCATGCTTCGGCGACAAACTCTGGATTGTGGACAGCTTTAGTACCAATAATGCAGTAGCTAACCCCAGCCTTTAAATAAGCTTCTATGGTCGCTAAATCACGGATACCTCCGCCGATTTGAATAGGTAGATCTGGGAAAGCTTCACGAACTTGGTACACCGCTTTATCATTAACGGGCTTGCCTTCAAAAGCACCATTTAGATCCACCATGTGCAAACGGCGCGCACCTTCATCAACCCAGCGTTGTGCCATAGACACAATGTCGCCTGAAAATACCGTAGCATCTTCCATAATGCCTTGTCGAAGCCTAACGCATTCGCCGTCTTTTAAATCAATAGCAGGAATTAGTAGCATTTAGAATCCTTCAAATAATGGTCTCGAGATATTCGGTACATTATTATTTACCACCCCAAGTTAAAAAGTTTTTAATAAGTTGTAAGCCATCTGCAGCACTTTTTTCAGGGTGAGCCTGAATGGCAAAGAGGTTATCTTGAGCTAGGCAACTATTAAATTTTACCCCGTGAGTTGTGTTTCCTGAAATAGTCGAGCCATCATCAGGTTCAACATGGTAGCTATGAACAAAGTAAAAACGGCTATCTTGTGATATCTTATGCCATAGTGGGTGTTCATCGGTTTGGTGTATTTGATTCCAGCCCATATGGGGGAGCTTAAGATTGGGTGAATCAGTAAGGTCTAATTTTTTGACATTACCCTTTATTATATCTAAGCATTCAACTCCGCCATTTTCATTGCTATGACTCATAAGTACCTGTAGCCCCATGCAAATACCTAAAAAGGGTTTTTCTTGCGCCGCCTGTTTAATCGCTTGGGTCATGTTAGTGTCGGTTAAAGCATTCATGCAAGCGCGAGCAGCTCCTTGACCTGGAAAAATAATCGCATCAGCCTGTGCAACTAATTTTGCGTCATGAGTAATTACAATTTTAGTCGTGCTGTTGGCAACATGTTCGGCGGCCTTAAAAACAGAGCGAAGATTACCCATGCGATAATCAATAACAGCAATAAGTTTTTGGTTGGGCATTTACAAAGCACCTTTGGTTGATGGCAACTGCCCCGCCATTCTTTTGTCGGCAGTTAAAGCCATGCGAAGCGCTCTGCCGAAGGCTTTAAAAATAGTTTCTGCTTGATGATGAGCATTGTGACCTTTAAGGCAATCAATGTGTAAAGTTGCTTGGGCATGGTTAACAAACCCTTGAAAAAATTCAGATATTAATTCAGTTTCAAATGAGCCAATTGTTGCACGAGTAAAATCGGCATTAAAGACCAGTCCAGGGCGGCCAGATAAATCAATGACTACTCTGGAAAGTGCTTCATCTAGTGGAACATAAGCGTGTCCATAGCGATTAATGCCTTTTTTGTCTCCAACGGCTTGGATTATAGCTTGCCCTAGGGTAATGCCAATGTCCTCAACGCTGTGATGGTCATCAATGTGAGTATCGCCATTAGAGTGAATTTTTAAGTCAATTAAACCGTGACGAGCAATCTGGTCAAGCATATGCTCTAAAAAAGGTATCCCTGTTTTAAAGTCTGTTTTTCCTGTGCCGTCTAGGTTGATGCTTATTTGAATTTGAGTTTCTAAGGTTTCTCTGCTTACACTTGCTTTACGCATGATGGTGGTAGCCTGTTTCTATATTATGGATTAGGATTTTATCATGATTCCTTAAAATGAGTATTTATTCATTATTCTAAAAGGCAAAATGTTTATGTAGCTTTTTATGTCGTTGGACGATTTCCCTATCTAAATAATATGAAGTCTTGGGGGAAATCTTAAATAATATGAGACCTTTGCATAATTAAAGTGCGGTTTAGGGAATGCAGAAAATAGTGCCTTTTTTACCCAAAAAGAAGGAGAATAGCTAGCTATTTGACGAGTTTTTGGGTAGAAAAGGCACTGTTTTATGCGTTTCATAAATTGTGCTTTAATTATGCAAAGGTCTCAATATATATAGAGATCAGAGTGTAAGTCTGGGCACGCGTTAGTGTGTAGCAGGTATAAAAAAAATCAAAAGTAATTATAAAAAATTTTTGCCCTTGTTTAGCTATTAATTAAAAGAGTTCTTTGGGATAATTGCTGGCGTTAAAATTTGACTTGACTTAAAAAACCTTACTTAATTGTGATTAAGTATTTACATAATTGAGGTCTTTGCATAATTAAAGAATGGTTTATGAAACGCATAAAACCGTGCTTTAATTATACAAAGGTCTCTTAAGGTTTAATTTTAATTGTTTTATTGATTTGGGTTAAGTTTTGCTTTCTTTAAGATGGTTGAGAGAGTGTTAAGTCTTTATAATTGTGTCTAAAGAGGTTTAGATTTGTTTTTTTGAGCGGGATGCTCTGTTTCAAAATTTATTCTTAAATAATTTAATGCTATACGATGAAAGTCATTATGGTAGCCAGTTTGTTAAGGTATAGGTTTAAGTTGTAGACAAGGCTAATTTTTAAAGTTTTTAGGGGGATCCAATTAATGGATACTACAGTGAGAAAACCACAGTACGATGATGGGGTAGTTAAGTACCTTACCGTTGGGGCGGTTATATTTTTAGTTTTGGGTACGCTGATGGGTGTTTTTGCTGCCGCACAGCTAGCATGGCCAGTATTAAATTTTGATATTGAATATATTACTTTTGGTCGTTTGCGAGTAATGCACACCAATACAGTTATTTTTGCGTTTGGTGGTATGACTCTCATGGCAACCGCCTTTTATACAGTGCAACGCACTAATGGAGTGAAGCTTTGGAGTAATGGCATGGCTTGGGTGATGGCTATTGCCTATACAGTAGGCTTGTTAGCGGTTGTTGTTACTATAGCTTTGGGTATGACAAAGGGTAAAGAGTATCACGAGCAGATGTGGATACTGTCTATTGCGATTGCTTTGGTATGGGTGATGTATACCATGAATTTTGTTATGACGATTGCCTCACGAGATAAAGAAAAATATCCCAATGTTTATGTTTCAAACTGGTTTTTCATGGGAATGATGATCGCCGTGACTTATCTTTATGTGGTTAATGGCCTTGAGATTCCAGTGTCTTGGTTTCAGTCCTATCCTTTGTTTGGAGGAGTTCAGGGTGCGATGATTCAATGGTGGTGGGGTCATAATGCGGTAGGCTTCTTCTTAACCGCTGGTTTCTTGGCGATAATGTATTATTTTGTCCCTAAGCAAGCTCAACGTCCTATCTATTCTTATCGTTTATCTGTTATTCATTTTTGGGCGCTTATGTTTGGTTATGTTTGGCTTGGTTCTCACCATTTATTATACACTGCCTTGCCTGACTGGACAGGTTCTCTAGGAGCGGCTATTTCGCTAGCGATGATTATCCCGTCATGGGGTGGTGCATTAAATGGCATGCTGACGCTTTCGGGTGCTTGGGACAGGTTGCGGACAGATTATATTCTGCGCTTCTTGATAATTTCTTTAGCCTTTTACGCTATGGCAACTTTTGAAGGGCCAGTAATGGCATCTAAAACAGTTAATGCCTTGTCTCATTATACCGACTGGACAATCGGGCATGTTCATTCAGGAGCTTTGGGGTGGGTTTCAATGGTCTCGTTCGGTGCGATTTATCATATGACTATGAAAATGTGGAATACTCAAATGTATTCAATGAAACTGATTAGTCTACATTTCTGGTTAGCGACTATTGGTACTTTGATCTATGTTGTTGCTATGTGGATCTCTGGTATTATGCAGGGCTTAATGTGGCGTGCTTATGATGAGTTCGGTTTTTTAGCTTATACTTTTGTAGAGTCTTCTGCGGCGATGCACCCTTATTATGTTATGCGGACATTTGGTGGTTTGCTATTCGCAATCGGTGGAATGGTTATGTTGTATAACTTAATCATGACAATTAGTACGGTAAAAGCAAGACGGGCAGCAAATGCAGCAGCTGGGGCGGCACCTGCTTAAAATTGTTTGGATGTGATGATGTGGGTATTTTACAATACCCGCGTACTTTAAAACTATGAGTTGAGGAGCAAAAGCTCATGTCAGAAAAGATAAAAAAGTTAAAAAAGACCAATATAGAAGATTGGCTAGAGAAAAATATTTTTGCACTTTTTATGGTGTCAGCATTAACAATTTCAATTGCTGGGATTGTACAAATTGTGCCACTATTCTTTTTAAAAGCCACGGTGGACTTTACCGAGCAAACTGATGAGTTTGGTAATGTTAAAAATGAAAGGTTTCCCGAGTTGGTTTGGGAGCGTACTTTTACTAAAGACGCAGATGGCAGATTAGTGTCTGATAAAGTCTTGTATCATCAACTGGCAGATGGGTCTTGGGGCTTAGCAGACTGGAAACCTGGTGACGGGGTTCGTCCTTATACTCCATTGGAGTTGGCAGGGCGAGGTTTGTATATTAGAGAGGGTTGTCATGCTTGTCATTCAAAAATGATTCGACCTTTTCGTGATGAACGTGAACGTTACGGACATTTTTCTCTAGCAACAGAATCTATGTATGACCATCCAATGCAATGGGGTTCCAAGCGTACTGGTCCTGACTTAGCTCGTGTAGGAGGTAAATTTTCTGATGAGTGGCACCGTATGCACTTTATGCGTCCACAGAGCGTGGTGCCAGATTCAGTTATGCCAGCCTACCCTTGGTTTGCCGAAAGAAGTATTGAAAAAGACTTTTTTGGAACCAAGCGTGATATGTCAAGACGTTTAGCGGTTATGCGTACTCTAGGAGTGCCTTATACCGATGATGAAATTGATAATGCCAATAAGGCTATCCAAGGTTACACAGAAATGGATGCAATGATTGCATATATGCAAGTATTAGGGACTATGGTCAGGCTTGACGATAGCGTAACCTATCGTGAATAGTTTACGGGAGTACTTCAGCACGGACTGGGCGGCTATGACAACTCATGACTGGATTGGGTTGATAGTTACGGTGTTGATATTTTTTGGAATGTTTTACACTTTTTATAGGGCTTTAAAGCCGAGCCGTAAAAAAGAGCTAGAGAAAGTTAAGTACCAGATACTAGATGATGATTAGTGACTATTCAGGAATAGGCACGTTTGTAGCGATTTAAATTGTTCTGAGGAGAATAAACTATGTCAGACCATAAACCAGATGAAGGGCATGCTGATGAGTATTGTCATCATAATCCATGGCCAGAGGAAGGCAATACTGGACATATTTGGGATGATGATATTCGCGAATTAGATAACCCGCCACCATTGTGGTGGATGTTGTCTTTTTATGCCGGCTTCATTTTAATTATTTTTTATACCGTCTATTATCCGTCGATTCCATTGGTAACTACCCATACTCCTGGAATATCTGGCTGGACTCAAGTAGGTGAGTATCATGAAAACTTTCAAGTTCTAAGGGATTGGCGTCAGAGAAATTTTGCAGATAAAGAAGAAAGGTTAGCTGCTTTGTCTGTAGGTGAAATTCTTCGAGATCCAGAATTAACTCAGTATGCGGTTGCAACCTCTAGAATGTTATTTGGGGACTATTGTGCAGCCTGTCATGGAATGGGTGGAGCAGGTGTTCCATTCTTTCCAGTGCTGGCAGATGACGTGTGGTTGTGGGGTGGAACTGTTGAACAAATTGAAGCTTCTATTAGTAAAGGTCGAATTGGAAACATGCCAGCTAGAGGGATGATGGGTAACTTAACAGATTTAGAGGTTGAGCAGGTTGCTGATTTTGTTATTGCTTTGGCTGAAGGTGCGGGTGGTGAAGTTCAGTTTGCAGCTGGTAAAGCTATTTATTCTAAAGGAATGTGTATGGCTTGTCATGGAGTTGATGGTAAACCAATGGCTCCTGCAGGAGCAACCGATCTAACTGATAGTGTTTGGCGTTTTTCAAGTGATCGTAACGAGGTAATTAGAGTTATTAAGCATGGTGTTAATGTTAAGGCAGAAGGTAGATTAACTGTAGATGGTGTTATGCCGCCGTTTAATGAGCGTTTACCTGATGCAGAGATTAATGTTAAGCGCCTAGCTATTTATGTTCATCAGCTCGGTGGTGGACAATAAATATCATCAAGAAGAAAGGTGGGAGAACCCTTCCTTTTTTTGGATTATTTTATTTTTAGGAGTTCATTATGAATGAGTTAAATGTTGATGGAGTTTTGTGGTGGTCTATTGCAGCAATAGTTTTTTCAATTGTGGCACTTTTTCTTTTTAGTTGGAAAGCAATGCGAGGCATCGAAGGGCTAGAGAAGGGGAAAGATACGGTTACTCCAGTAGAAGATAGTAAGCCAGAAGGGGTTGAGTCAAATAGTTCTACTTAAAGTTAATGAGTCTATAGCATATATTTCATTGAAATAAGTTTAATGCTGTGGGGATATGTCACTCGTGCGGTTTTTGCTTTTTTAGTAAAAACCTTCCCCTCTTTTTTTAGAATATTTTTTCTCTTAAAGGTCTCTATTAATAATTTTTGTTTACTTATTTTAGGACGTTTTTATAAAATAAAGCACTGGATGATGAATATAATCCGAATTCTCAAAAGACTTACGCTAGCATTGTGTTTCTATGTGAGGATTCGGGCATAAGGTAAATACAGTGTCTGAAGTAAAAAACACAGGATACCAAGATAATCACCAAATGAAATCTCTATTAGATGATATGAATACGTCTAATAAAAATTTACAAAATATTGGTGTTGAGTTATTAACTGTTCATACCGAAGGAACTATTCACGCTAAGAGAATGCCAGGTTTGTTTCGCAAGGCAAAGTGGTTATTGGCTTCGTTATGGATTTCGCTGTTTACTTTTCCTTATTTACGTTGGGATGATAGGCAGGCTATTTTGTTTGATATAGCTGGTAGGCAGTTTCATATTTTTGGGTTAACTATATTGCCGCAGGATATTTGGTTGCTGTCGCTTGCTTTACTGTTTTCAGGGCTTTTGTTAGCCGCCTCAACTGCCATTGCAGGTAGGGTTTGGTGTGGGTATTTTTGTTTTCAAACAGTTTGGGCTGATGTATTTGCTTGGATTGAAGAAAAAATAGAAGGCTTGCCAAATAAAAGGATTAAGTTAGATAAAGAGCCTGTGAGTTGGAAAAAGCTTAGGCTTAAAATTCCTAAATGGCTTGCATGGAGCTTTATTGGCTTTATGACAGCATTCAGCTTTGTTGCTTATTTTACCCCCGCCATTGATTTATGGGTAAGATTGTTTGCCTTTGAGTGGACTCAAACAGAGACTACTGTTATTTTGGGTCTAGCATTTGCGACTACTTTTTTTGCTGGATTTTTGCGTGAACAAACCTGTATTGGATTTTGTCCCTATGCTCGTATTCAAGGAGCAATGATTGATGTAGAAACTATTCTTCCTACTTACGATCTAGATAGGGGCGAACCTCGTGGTCGTATTAAACGGGTTAAAGCGGGTGAAGAAGCTCCTAGCTTAGGCGACTGCATTGACTGTAACTTATGTGTCGCAGTATGTCCAACAGGAGTAGATATTCGCAAGGGTCAGCAGTTTGGTTGTATTACTTGTGGGCTTTGTATTGATGCCTGTGACTCTGTGATGGATAAAATTAAGAAGCCACGTGGGTTAATCCGTTACGCCTCTCTGGTTGAATTTGAAGGTAAGCCTGCGGTTGCCTTTTTAAAGCGGCCACGAGTATTGGTCTATTCTGCGATCATGATGGCCTCGGTGGTGATTGGCTTTTGGGGTTTGTTAACCATGTCACCGATTGATGTTACAGTGATACATGCTCGAACACCCCTTTTTGTGATGATGTCAAATGGAGATATTCAAAACAAATATACCATTAAGATTGTTAATAAAACAGGAAACCCTATGCAGCTTTCGGTTAGAGTTGATGGGATTGATGGGATTTTATATGTGGTGGATGAAGTTGTTAATGTGTTACCTGGTAAAGTAAAGTCATCAAGATTATTAGTGCGTATTCCTAGAAAAGAGCTAGTAGAAGGAAATACTCCCATTTATATTCACGTACGTGATTTGAATAATGAGTTAATTAGTAAAACTTCGCGGGGTGTATTTTTTGCCCCTAATAAGCGTTAAGTTTAACCATGGACTTTTCATAGGCTACTTAATACTAACTTAAGTTATTTTGAATTAGAAGATTGGTTAATTTAGGTATAATCCCTAGGTGTTGTATCTTTGTACAAAAATCTTAATATTATATCAATATGTTTTTTTGGTTTTGTAGAGGTAATTTTATGTTTCAGAAAAAAAAAGATGCTCCTGACTGGAGCGTCCCGTGGAAAAACCCTGTCGTTGTTGCTTGGTTTGCTTTTTTAGGAGTTGTACTGACGGTCAATTTTTTTATGATTAGTATGGCGATTTTAACTAAACCTGCATTGACTATTGATCAACATTATAAGAAGAATTGGGAAATTAGTGAAATTTTAATGCAACGTCGTAATATGGAGCAACTAGGTTGGGAAATTAAAGCTGAAATCCCTGTTCTAATTCAGGGTACAACACAGCAAATTAAAGTTACTATTTTGGATGAAAATAAGCAACCCTTTAATGTGAGTTCTGCGATGTTTTTTTATTATCGACCCTCTGATAAAGATTACGATGGTGAGGTGGTTTTACAGCCTACCGGTGAAACTGGGGTTTATGTGGGAGAAGTTTCTTTTCCATTAAAGGGCAGGTATGATTTTATTATTGAAGTCTTGACTGATGATGAAAAATTTAATATGGGTCGCTCATTCTTGGTGCTTTCTGCAAGGAATTAAAATCAAACCTAAATCCTGCAACCACTTGCAGAATTTAGATGTCTAATTTAGAGGCGATTTAAGTGTCAAAAAGTTGTTTTCACTGTGGTCAAGCTATTCCGTTAGGAGACTTGGTCTTACGCCCTATTAGAGAAATTGAGCAAGAGTTTTGCTGCCATGGTTGTGCAGGTGTTTGTGATGCCATTTATGAAGCAGGTCTGCAAAGTTTTTATAAACGCACTCCAGAAGGAGAACTTCTTTCTCCGCCACCACCACCTAATAAAGATGCAGACTTTTATGATCATGACGAAGTGCAGTCGCAGTTTGTTAAAAGCTTAACCCCCACCCGTGAAATTGTACTTATGTCTGAAGCAATTCACTGTCCGGCTTGTATTTGGTTAATAGAAACTACTTTTGCAAGGATCGAAGGAATTCTGCTTGCAAAAGTAAACTTTACCAATAAACAAGTTAAATTGCGTTGGAATAACGACAAAATAAAACTCTCACGAATTATTAAAGAATTTAACCGTATTGGTTATGATGCCTCCCCGTACGATGCCGTTGCTAGTGATGAAGCTTATCGTAAAGCTAACCGTGATCTACTATTTAGGCTAGGTTATGCTGGCTTCGTCATGATGAACGTCATGTGGATTTCTATTGCCTTATATGCAGGGGCTGATGAAGATCCTATGTTTAGACAGTACTTTCACTGGGTAGGGATGATCTTAGCAACGACAGTTCTGCTTTACTCTGCTAAACCCTTTTTTAAAGGTGCTTGGATTTCTTTTAAATCGAAGACAGTGGGTATGGATACTTCAATTTCATTAGGAATATTAACTACCTATTTTTATTCTGTGTGGGTTACTTTAGATCCTTCTCATTCAGGAGAAGTTTATTTCGATACCATGATTGACTTTGTCTTCTTACTGCTTATTGGGCGTTATTTAGAGGCAATTTATAGAAATAAAGCGGTTGATGCTACTCGACGTTTGATGGGATTACAATCTAAAGTAGCTAGGATTTTTACCAAAGAAGGGCTAGAAAAAATTGTACCTGTGAGAACTTTATTAAAAGGCGATCGAATTTTTATTAAGCCAGGCGAAAAGTTTCCAGTGGATGGCGAAGTTATTAAAGGGCAAGGTTCTGCTGATGAAGCTATGTTGACTGGGGAGTCACGAGAGGTTTTTAAAAAAGTTGGTTCACAAGTCTCTGCCGGTACTATTAATTTAGACAGCTCTCTTCAGGTTAAAGTTATGGCTATTTTACAAGACACCATGTTGGGTAAAATTGTCTCTATGGTAGAAGATGCACAGGCTTCTAAAGCACCTATACAATGTACCACAGAAAAAATAATGCCTTGGTTTATATCTATTGTATTAGTATTAGCGACATTAAGTTTTTTTTATTGGATTATTAATGCCAATTTAGAGGTAGCAGTGATTGCTGCTACTTCGGTACTTATTATTACTTGTCCTTGTGCTTTTGGTTTAGCTACCCCTATGGCTACGGCGGTAGCTTCAGGGTTATCCGCTCAAAATGGTATTTTAATTAAAAACGGGGCAGTATTAGAAATACTAAATGATGTCACTCATTTTGTGTTTGATAAGACAGGCACCTTAACAAAAGGTAAAATGCAAGTTAAAAGTGTGCAAATGTTTGAGGAACAAGAGAATTCGGAGTTACCAGAAAAGGTAAAAATAGAACTTTTAAAGCAAATTGCATCAATTGAAAATCATTCAGAACATAACTTGGCTCAATCTATTACTCAATATACACTAGAGAATCATCCTGAGTTTAAAGGCAATTTACTAGAGGTTGAGCGTTTTAGGGCTCATTCAGGTCGAGGGGTAACCGCAACTATTGATCAAGACGAATTTTATATAGGCACTGCCACTTGGCTGAAAAGTGAGGGTATGACATTGCCGACGGACTGGATAGAAGACGCCGATAAAGCGGGACTAATTGGTCAAACCAGCGTTTGGATTGCTAGAAATAGCCAGATTGTCGCTATGATTTTGTTAGAAGATGAGTTGCGTGTAGGTGCGTTGGAATTAATTACTCGATTAAAATCTCAAGGTAAAAAAGTCACCCTATTAACAGGGGATAGAAGGCTAGTTGCTAATAGCGTTGCCCAGCAGTTAGGGGGCATGGAAGTAATTGCTGAAGTTTTACCTGAAGACAAAAATGCAGTTATTAAAAAACTACAAGCTGAAGGTGTATTGGTTGCTATGGTGGGAGATGGTGTAAATGATGCACCAGCCCTAGTTAGAGCAGATGTTGGGATTGCTCTTGGGTCAGGAACCGATGTTTCTGCAGAAAGTGCTGATGTTGTCTTGTTAAAAGATGAGCTTTTGGCAGTCGATACGGTGGTTGGGCTTTCTGCACGTACTTTAAAAACCATTAAGCAGAATATTACGATTTCAATCATTTACAACATTTTGTTTGTTCCTCTTGCTATGGCAGCAATGTTAACCCCGCTTATTGCGGCAATTACTATGCCCATAAGTAGTTTGATTGTAATTGGTAATGCCGCACGTATTCGTACCTTCTTTAATCCGAAGGCGGTGGTAGAACTTAATAAAGAGTTATTAAAACAACCTGAATCTGTAACCTCACTACAGATCAAGGCATGAGTTTATACCCTGTTATCCGCATTGAAATCACGGATTTAGGTTACACACTATTTCGCATTTCTATATAGGGATTTAGATTTGGGAATAATATTTCAAGGAGCTATTAAATATGGAAGTACTTTTTGGACTTATTCCTCTGATGTTGTTCTTTGGTTTTTTGGTGGTAGTGGTTTTTATTTGGATGGCAAAAACGGGTCATTTTGACGATCTAGACGGTGCGGCTCATAGTATTTTTATGGATGATGAATATGATGATGATTACCCTTCTCCTGTCAAGAAAGATTCTGAAAAAGATGTTGTGATTAATTCAGAATTTGCACCAGAGGAGGTTACTGTTGAATCTAAAAAAGAGTAAGGGATTAGGGGTTAGCTTCATCATTGTAGAATCTTCCGTATAAGTGTATAATTTCGCCTCAAAATTTTCTTAGAAAAGAATTTAGGGATGCCCTTAATTCAGTTACTTGGGGTCAGTTTATTATGTCACGATGCTTTTACGATAAAACCTTGGAACACTCTAGTTGCGGTGTTGGGTTTATTACCCGTAAGTCAGGTGAACAAAGCCATAAAACTATGTTGCTGGCTCATCGTGCGTTATGTGAAATCCCGCATCGTGGCGGAATGAGTGCAGAAGGTATTGGTGATGGGGCTGGTGTTAATATAGACCTTTCGGTTAATTTTTATCGTTATCTTACAGATATTAAGACTTTGCAAGCGGGGGAATACGGTGTTGCAAATTTCTTTTTTCCAGCAGGTGCTGCTAGTGCTAAAAACTGTAAAGCACTGATTGATAAAAATCTAAGCACTCGTAAGATTAAGACTCATTTATGGCGAGATTTGCCAGTAGATGATCTAGCTGTAAACCAAGCTAGTCGTAAGGTTCAGCCTGTTATTCGTCAAGTCATTTTTTTGCGTCCCCATAATATCGATAATTGGCAAGAGTTTGAACTTTTAGTGGCCGATGCTTTACTAGAAATTGAAGAACATGCTTTTAATGAAGAACAATATAAAGGACTCTACCCTTTATCGATGAGTTCCAAAACTCAGGTTTATAAGTCACGCCTGAATTCATGGGAGGTTGTGCCTTATTTTAAAGATCTATCTCATCCTGAGCATGCGATTAGTACGTTGTTTTTTCACACCCGCTTTTCGACTAATACCGCACCCAATCCTATGTTTGCTCAGCCTTTTCGTCGTATGGCTCATAATGGCGAACTTAACACCGATCGTAAAAATCGTTTAAGTGAAGATGCGATTGCCCGCCAGAAAGGTAAAAAAGTCGTTTTTCCGCCAGGTCAGTCAGATTCAGCTCGCTTAGACCAAACGCTTGATCGTCGTATCCGTGAAGACAATATGGAGATTGATAAGGCTCTATTAGCCATGATGCCACCCGCTTGGGAGAACGATCCCCACTACTCGCAAGAAGTGCGAGATATGCTAGAATATTTTAGTTTATATGAAGAAAAAAATGACGGACCTGCTGCGGTTATTTTTTATGATGGCAATAAAATAGGGGCGCGCCTAGATCGTTTAGGGCTACGACCGTTGCGTACCGAAGAAACACCAGAGTATTTAACGGTTGCTAGTGAGTCAGGACAATTTAACTTCCCTCCAGAAGACGTTATTCGTCGTGGCAGAATTGAAGCTGGCGGTATGATTATGTTTAATCATGCTACCCAAGAATTGCTAGAAACCGATGAGGTTTTAGAGCGAATGGCAACCGAAAAAGATTATGGGACTTTATTAAAGAAAGCTCGTATTACCTTGTCTGACCTGCCATTAGAAGACTTATCTAAATTTGATAATCATTCCGAGTTTAAAGTTTCGGCACAGCATGTTGGTTATAGTATGAATCAAGAAAGTTTCAAATTTTTTCTTGATCCGATGATGCAGAATGGAGCTGAGAAGATTTTTGCAATGGGCTATGGTCGAACTCCCAATGCACTGAATGATGATGAAGGAGGAATGTCACGTTTTTTTAGCCAACGTTTTGCTCAGGTAACCAATCCACCACTAGATTCTATCAGAGAAGCTGATGGCATGACTTTACGAGTGTCTTTGGGGTCAAAACCTTATTTTTGTGACACACCTTTTCCACAGTTAACTTTAAAATCTCCTATTATCCAACCACAACAGTTGTTACAAATTGAAAAGGCGGGAATTACTGGTAAGTTAAGTGTCGGCAAGGTAAGTACCTTGTTTACGCCTAACTTTGATAATGAAGCAGTTAATCAAGAAAATATTAAGCAAGCCTTGTCGCAAGTATGTGATAGTGTTGAAGCCTTAGCTCGTAAAAAGATTGGCATTATCATTTTAAGTGATCAAAATATTGCCACAGATCAAGCGGCATTGCCAGCAGTATTAGTGGTAGCTGCCGCTAATCAGCGTTTAATTAAAACCGGCTTACGTTTTAATTCAACGCTGGTATTTTTAACTGGACAGGCTTGTAGTACGCACGATATTGCTGTGTTGTTAGGGTTTGGTGCTGCTGCGGTTTGCCCCTTGACGGTTTACAATCGTGCGATGGAGCTCTCCGATTCATTTGAAAAAGCCGCACAAAGTTTAAATAATTTTCAGAAAGCGGTTGAAAAAGCTTTAATGAAAACTATGGGCAAATTTGGTTTATGTACCGCAGAAAGTTATATTTGTGGCGAGTTTTTTGAAGCCAGCTTTATTGACACCTTAGATGAAACTTTAAAAAATATTTTCCCCAATATTCACTCTCCTCTGGGAGGAGTTGGATTTGGTGAAATTGCTCGCAGTGCCGCAAATTGGCATAAGGCGATGCTAGAAATAAATGAAGAAAAAGAGATTCCTTTATTAGGCTTATTCAAAGAACGTTCTGCTGGAGCGGGGCACAGTTTCGGTAATGTTTCGGTGCGTGGTTTTACTGGAATGACGGATGAATTGATTAGTTTTGAAGGAGCTGGTGATGTTGAAGAGCAATTAAGTATTTTGCCAAATGATGAAAGTTATAAAAGTTCAAGCTATCAAAAGCGTACTCCAGAACAAATAGATAATCATAAAATAACCGCTGCCTATCAAATTTTTACCCAAACTTTACATGCAGAACGTGAGCAACGTCCAGCAACGATTCGTGATGTATTGGCCTTGCCAGTTAATTTAATGGCATGTGATACTCCGGCTGAATTTTTAGCACAGATATCTTCTTTTAATCTTCAAAGTAATGCCAGTTTTGCGATGCAAGGGCTAGAGATAACTCGTTTGGAAAGTGGAGTTTTTCAATTATCATTAGAAAATTATACCAAGGAAAAGTTAGCCGAAAGATTAGACAACTTTGCTACTGCGATTAAAAAACTGTTTACCAAGGATATAGTTGAGATTGAACTAAATAAAAATTTGGTTAAGGTTACGGCAAAAAATACTGCAGAATTCTTTTTCGAAAATATCATTACCACTCCATCTCCATTGGCATTGATAGAGGTTCAGCCGGCACATGAAATTACAAAAATGTTTGCCTCGGGAGCTATGAGCCACGGAGCTTTAGTTGCTCAAGCTCATGAAGCGGTTGCAATGGGAACTAACATGGTAGGAGCCATGAGTAATTCAGGAGAAGGAGGTGAAAATTCCAATCGTTATAACACCTTAAAATCTAGCAAAATCAAACAATTTGCTTCAGGACGTTTTGGAATCTGGACAGGTTATTTAGCTGATCCGAACCTAGAAGAAATTGAAATTAAATTAGCACAAGGTGCTAAGCCTGGAGAAGGAGGGCAACTTCCTTCCGCTAAAGTTACGGTTGAAATAGCGGCCGCTCGTGGTGGCACGCCTGGAGTTGAATTAGTTTCACCGCCACCGCACCATGATACCTATTCAATTGAAGATTTGGGGCAATTAATTCATGACGCTAAAGCCGCCAGAGTAAGAGTGGTTGTTAAGTTGGTTTCATCTGAAGGAATAGGCACCATTGCGGTTGGGGTTGCTAAAGCTGGAGCAGATGTTATTAATGTCGCAGGAAACACCGGTGGCACGGGTGCGGCGCAAGTCACCAGCCTTAAAAACACTGGTAGAGCTGCTGAAATTGGGATTGCAGAAGTACATCAATCTCTAGCAGAAAATGGTTTGCGTGACAAAGTGATCTTGCGTTGTTCCAATGCACATCAAACAGGTTTGGATGTTGTTAAGTCAGCCATGATGGGTGGCGACTCTTTTGAATTTGGTACCACGGCATTAATGATGTTGCGTTGCGTAATGGCAAAAAATTGTCATATTAAATGTCCAGCAGGTTTAACCACCAACCCAGAAGTTTACGATGGAGATCCCCGTGCTTTAGCCCAATATTACATAAACATGTCGCATGAAATTAGAGGTATTTTAGCTTCGATTGGTTTTAGATCCCTACAAGAGATTCGGGGGCGAGCTGATTTATTGCACCTTGTTAATCATGCAGCAATCTCAGGGCGTTTATTTATGCAAGGTATGCTACGTCATGTTAGAGAGGAAGTTGTTAGCCAGCCAGTTTATCTTGAAGCTAATTTTACTGCTGATGACGCCTTTTTTGCCGCATTTAAAAAACAGTTTTTGCAGGTAAATAAAGCTGGTGAAGATCACCATATTATCATTCAAGGCGGAGAGTTGACTAACCGTAATAAAACTACCGGTGGACAATTTTCGGTAGACGTTGAGCGTTTTTTAAATTATGAATTAACTCAAGAACAAATAGAAAGTCATCCAGCAGTAAAAACTCTTAATAAGGGTCGCCGTACGCTTGAGAAAGGCACGGTAACTGTACATACCACCCATGCGGCGGGTCAAAGTTTTGGGGCATTCAACAATACAGGTATTACTCTGGTTCATACTGGAACTTGTAATGATGGAGTAGGCAAGGCACAATCGGGTGGAGTTATTGTGGTACGTAGCCCAGGTGGTGGATGTACCACTGATTTAGGTAACGTATTAGTTGGCAACTTTGCTCTATTTGGTGCAACAGGTGGCAAACTTTATATTGCCGGTCAGGCAGGAGATCGCTTTGGAGTGCGTAACTCGGGTGCGGTTTCGGTGGTAGAAGGGGTGGGCGATTTTTGTGCGGAATATATGACTAACGGTAGTATTATTAATTTAGGAGTATTCGGCAAAGGTTTTGGCAACGGCATGAGTGGCGGAACGGCTTATCAATATGATCCTTCTCACAATATTGTTGACAATCACTCGGAAGATTCGGTAAAGGTATTGCTCTTATCTGATGAAAATGAATTTATGTTAGGTCATCGTCAAGCTTTGCTGGTGCATTTAAAACAACATGCAGAGAGAACGGGATCATTAAAAGCGCAGAATATTTTGGATAACTGGCAAGATGAAATAAAAAACTTTCACGTAATTATGCCCAAAGCTCTTTACAATTTCCATACTGCTGAACGTATTATTGAGTTATGTGATCGTAAAAAAATGATTGAAGAGTTGAGCTTGTCTATGAGTGAGACTAATATTAAAGAGTTAAAAACTTGTTACGAGACAGGGCAGGCGATTTTTAGAGGGGCTGTACCAAATTATGGTGATTGTGATAATGAGTTAATTTGTGATTATGTCAATAAAACTGCAATTTTGCACAGAGCGATGCAACAAGCCCAAAAACTCTATCCTGAACAAGCGGATGCTTATGCAAAAAACCTTATTATAACACTTGATTCTAAGCTATTAGATTCGGTTTCTAAAGAAGTGCGAGAAGTATTAAGTGAGTATGATGATAAGGTTCTAGTGGCTTTTTTAGCGGCGAAACGCCTTGACGATTATAAAACTTCATTAATGCTTCGAGAAGTATCTGATACGCAAGCTTTTGGAACCACCGTGTGGATTATTCATCGTGACCGTATTAATCGCACTGCATTAAGTGAATATGATAGCTTGAGCAGAAAACTTGCGCAGTATTATGTAGGAATTTTAACTAATTTTGTGGCGACACAAGCGGCTTAAATACCACCTAAATCCTGCAAGCACTTGCAGGATTTAGGTACCAACTACCCAGCGGCAGAGCATTGGGTAAATAGGAAATATAAATAATGACGGATCTTAATAAAGGGTTTAAAACCCCATTACTTCCTTCTGATGTGCCATTTTCAAATGAACAAAAACAATGGTTAGGAGGCTTTCTTGCAGGGTTGCATTCACGATTGCAGATTACCCAAGAAGCTACTACAGCAGTTGCAAGGACAGCAGTTGTAGGATCTCAAGCAACTCAAATAGCTGATGTCCCAACGCCCATTACCATTATTTATGGCTCACAAACTGGTAATGCCGAAACTTGTGCCTATGAAGCTGGTGATGTCGCAAAATCATTAGGTTTTAGTGCTGTTATTCTGGATATGGATGATGTAGTTTTAGCTGATTTATCTCAGATTGAACGTTTGTTAGTCTGTACTAGCACCTATGGTGAAGGAGAAATGCCAGATAATGCCGCTTCTCTTTGGGAAGAGATTAGTGCAGACGATGCACCGAAGTTTTCAAATACCTTCTTTTCAGTTTTAGCTTTGGGCGATACTGGCTATGATGACTTTTGCTTAAGTGGACAGCAGTGGGATGAGCGTTTAAAACAGCTAGGAGCGACCTGTGTTGTTGATCGCGTAGATTGTGATGTAGACTATGATGATCTAGCTGCTGAATGGACGCAGCAAGCTTTAAATTCTCTTAAAGACAAGGGTGCTGTAAGCAGTATTGTTGCTGAGGATGAGGTTTCTGCTGTTGAAAACTTAGCTCCCCAAAAAGCAAAATCAAAATATGGTCGTAAAAATCCCATGCTTGCTCCTTTAACAAGAAAACTTCGTTTAACTGGCGAAGGCTCTAGTAAAGAAATTATGCATTTTGAATTTTCTTTGGCTGGTTTAGGAGAAAGCTATAATGCTGGCGATGCCTTGAATATTATTCCTCGTAACCAGCCGAGTTTAGTTAAAGAATTGATGAACTTCTTTGAAGCGGGCAGTCATGATGTTGAAGCACTGTTAACCAATGAGCTAGAAATTCGTATTCCAACCAAAGCTTTTATTAAAACTCTGGCAGAGCGTTCAGGTGATAGTGTTTTTGCTGCATTGGTAAATAATAACGATACTGAAGCATTAAATAATTTCTTGTATGGTAAAGACAATGTTGATCTGCTGAAAGCTTATCCAAATGCCAAGATTTCTTTAGATGAGTTTTTAGAGTTTTTAAAGCCTATTGCTCCGCGTGCTTATTCAATAGCCTCTAGTATAAACGCTCACCCTGAAGAAGTGCATTTAACAATTGGTAGCGTGCGTTATCATCAAGAAGGTCGTGATCATATGGGGGTTTGCTCGACCTTTTTAGCTGACGTTGCTAAAAAAGGTGAAGATGTTCAGTGTTATTTTGCGCCTAACAAAGTTTTTTCGGTACCAGAAGATAATTCCATAGATATTATTATGGTCGGGCCAGGTACAGGAATAGCCCCTTTTAGAGGTTTTTTAGAAGAACGTCAAGCTCGTGGAGCGAAAGGTAAAAACTGGCTGTTCTTTGGCGATAGAAATAAAGGCAATGATTTTATTTATCGTGAAGAACTTGAGGCCATGCAAGATTCTAACTTTTTACGGTTAGATTTGGCTTTCTCAAGAGATCAAGCTGAAAAAATCTATGTACAGGATCGCATTAAAGAACATGGGGCAGAGTTTTTTCAATGGTTAGAAAATGGAGCTTGTTTTTACATCTGTGGCGACGCCTACCGTATGGCAAAAGATGTTGATGAAGCGATTCATGTTGTGGTGATGGAGCAAGGAAATATGGACAGGTCTGCGGCAGAAGATTATGTGAATAAACTTAAAAAAGCTAAGCGTTATGTGCGAGATGTTTATTAATTAGACCTAAATCCTGCAAGTGCTTGCACATATCTAGCCTAAGCTATTAATCCGTATAACAATTTAAAATTCTCACCTATCACAATAAGGGAGATCTTTGCATAATTCATCATTCTCCCTGCTCAAATTGGTAAAATAACAGCCATCTTA